>JBDRQV010000048.1:0-4493 GCA_043826105.1 Nanobdellota archaeon
ACCAAGAAAGTTTTTCAAAAACTTATAAATTTGAAAGAGCCTATACAACAGAGCCACTATCTCTAGATGCCTGGAGAAATTATGATCATGGTAACTATCATGGATCAATGCCAAGGCCCCTCACCAATCCATCTGACATAATGCTTTATTCAGAAGGACCTTCATTAGATCCTAATTATGTATCCCTGGAAGAACCGATATGCGGAGACAGCAATCTTTCAGAGCCAGAAGAGTGTGAATTGCCAAATACAGAGGATAATGAATATTGCCCTCAGCTGCCAGAGAAATGCGAAAATGGTGTCCTTTACGTTAGGGATGATTCATATGGCAATTGTAATGCTGATTGTTATTGCTTACCCGACAATTACCTTCGAACCTGTTCAGATCTATGTAATAATGGTTGTGCAGATAATTCTGATTGCGAGAGCGGTTATTATTGTAATTCTGATTGTGAATGTGCCCCCGGCAGTTGCGGAAATGGTATTGAGGATCCTGGCGAAGAGTGTGATTATAGTTCAATTTTTTATGTGACAGACCAAAATTGCTATGATTATTATCTATGTGAAGACTGTACAGAAAAACATTTTATCTTCCCTTACAACGCTTTAGGATATGAGTTGATGGATGGAAAAGATAATGATTGTGATGGTGAAATTGATGAAGCAGAAGATATGCTGGATGTGAGTTAAGATGAAGAAGATGAGCATAATACTATTCTCAGTAGTTTTTATTAGTTTATTATCTTTAAGTGTATTCTCTGTGGAATGTACTATGACTAAGGGTTGTGGATCTTCTGATAATTTTATGTCTATAAGAAAAACATTACTCGGAGGTGCTGATTGCGTTATAAGGATGCCCTCAGGCTATGTCGTTAAATTAAATCAGGTAAAGTATGAATATTATGATAGGACAGGAAGTCCAATGAGAAATGTTGACGGAAGCTTAAAAATAGATATTCAATCCTATTCTTTAGGCGTCCCTTGTTCTAATCCAGAGCCTTCGCATGGTGTTGCACCTGAACCAACTTCTGATGAGATAAAAGAATCCCTTGCACAAAGTTGTATTGTTGCAGGAATTACCGACTGGTGTATACATGGACCTTCTGATCAATGTATTCCAACAATACCCATATGTGAATGTGCTAATGGTGCTGCTAAGCTAACAATTTTTAAGGATTCTGATGGAGATTTTTTTTGCGAAGGAGAAAATATGCCATATACTTATGATTGGTGTCCTGAGCCAGGAGTCTGGCCACCTGTTGCTCCGAGAGGTTATAGGCTCCAAGCATGTGTAGGTGTTGATTGTAATGATCGTAATGCAGCTATAAATCCCAGTGAAACAGAAATATGCGATGACATAGATAATGATTGTGATGGTGAAGTTGACGAAGGTGTTAAAATTGAGGTCTATAAGGATTCTGATGGAGATGGTTATTGCGCAGAAAGTGAGCCCGGAAAGTATATTACTCAAAAGATATGTATTGATGATTGGCTGGAAGGTTATACGACCAGTTGTTTAGGTGCAGATTGTGATGCTGATACCAATCCAGCCATATATCCTAATACTCAAGAGGTTTACGAATCAAACTGTTATGATGGTAAAGATAATGATTGCGATGGTAAGATTGATTGTGAAGATGGTAATTGTGCTGCTAAATTATGCAATCAGACAGATGAAAAATATTGTTTTGAAGGTAATTGTGTAAGTTCTGTATGTTGTTTTAATCCAACTACTGATGAATGTGTATCAATGGGTTTACAAGCATGTATAGCTACTGACGGTTATCTATTGGATATGCCTGCTTCAGGTAATTGTGCTGATAATCCAAGATGTCAAGATGTTTGTTGTTATTGGTATGATCTAAGTGCAGGATATGCAGGAGGATGTCAACAGGTTACCCTTGAAAATTGTTATTTACATGGTTATTCTACTGACTTTTCAATACCTGCTTCAGGTAATTGTGGAGAAAATTGGATCTGCGATAGAACACATGGCTGTTGTGAATGGGGAGATAGTGCATCACCACTATACGCGGAAACAACCAATGATGGTTGTTTAGGATCAAATAATGAAATTACAGGCTCTATCTTTTATGAAGGGATGAAATGCATTACTGTAAAATTAAATCAAGCAAGGGAGAGAGCTGCTGAAATAAATGAACGATATAGTAATACAAATGATTACAACAGCAATGAGCAACCAGTTTCAGCTGAGGACAATACTCTTATCTCATCAGTGCGGAGCTTAACAGACGGCGAGCCCCATAGTATGGAAGATGTTACCCTACCAGGTCAAGAAGGAACAGTTAGCATAACCGTGGAAGAAGCAAATCTCGGTTCTTCAACTTATAATAGAGTATACATATCGAGTATCTTTTTTAGTTAACCCAAACATTTAATAATTCTTAAACAATTTAATAGATTATGAAACCAAAACTCATAGACAATATCTCAATTTACTTACTAAAAAAAGGTTTTACAATAAAAATTCTGACCAGAACATGCTTTGATATCTTAGCAAGAAAAGATACGAGAATTTTATTGATCAAAGTCTTAGAAGATGCTAATTCTATTTCAGAAGAATCTGCTTATCAGATGAACCATATCTCTTCTTACATCAGCGCATCTCCTCTGATTATAGCTGAAAAAGCAGGAAACAAGATATACGATAATGTTGTTTATGCAAGATTTGGGATATACACATTAAACTTAAACACTTTTAAATCCTCTGTAGAGAACAAATTTCCATTTATCAAGTCAGACCACGCAGGTCTAACAGCACATATAATGGGTGATAAGATAAAAGAGATCAGGGAACAGAGGGGAATCTCCTTAGGCGACATTTCAAGAAAGATAGGGGTAAGCAAAAAGATGGTCCAAAGATATGAAAATGAAGAAGCAGACCTGACCATAAACAAAGCGATGAAGATCTATGACCTATTTGGTCATAATGTCTTTGATAAGATAAATATTTTTGAGACACCCTTCAAAGAAAGGATCCAATCAAGATCAAACATCACAAGAAAATATTCTGATCTGGGTTTTGAAGCGATCGATACAAAAAAAGCGCCATTTGATGTTGTAGCAAAAAGGGAAAAAGATATAATCCTGACAAGTGTAAGCGACAAACCACAGCCTCAACTGGATTCTTTATCAAAACTAGTAGATGCAGATAAATTAGTCATATTCAGGAAGAAAAAGCCAAAAGATGTAGCTGCTTTAACAAAAGAAGAGTTCATGGAATTTGAAAAAGCGAAAGAGCTGATAAAATTTCTGAAAGAATTTGAGTGATTATTGTAGTTTAACTTCTGCTGCTGGAGCAACATAATTGACTGGTTTAGCAGTAGGCACAAACACGCTTGTTAAGAAAGTCCCCCTATACATCAGGATATGCACTAATTCTTGAGGTTCTGGTGTCATCACAAGACCCCCATTTTTAAGCATTTCATCCATAGATAGACTGACTAACATATCACAAGGCATCTTTTTAGCCAAATACTCAATATTTCCCACAGAGATTAGTCCTAAACAACCTTTATCATCCTTTAATGCCCTTGTCCTTCTTCCAGCTACTAACATAGTTTCCGGAGTCTTTATCTGATTCTCGATCTGGACAATACCCTGATCTAAAGACATTGCAGCATAATCTTTTACTCCAGAATCATGTAATGCGGAAAAGACATATGGTACAGCTGTTTTTCCTTTTGTATCAACTATAATTATGTTGAATGGAGTTAAATATTGTGCACGAAAGACATTACTTTCATAGTTGCCTAAGCTACCTAGTTCTGCATCACCTATAAGCTTCATTAGGCTATCATCATCTACTATCTGTCTATTATCACCTAATACTATTGCCATCAGGTTATTTAATCGCATAGGTGTATAATTTCTTCTACTCATATTCTATTAGAAGTTGCACATCATTTATAAATCTTTCTTTATAATAACTATCTAATAGTAGTTAATAAATCAACCAAAACATTATTATATCCTTAAACTATAAATTAAAAAATGAAACAGATATTCATCTTAATATCATGTTTATTCATTTTAGGGTGCTCTCAAACAGATATATGTGATATGGATCATCCAGAGTTATGTGACAAAACATGCGAAATTGATCAAGACTGCATACAATCCTGCGGTATGGGCTGTATAAACGGAAATCAAAAATTCGAAAGCCCCGAAACACTTGTCTGCAAACAGATGCTTTGTGAATGTGATGAAGGGACATGCAGCCAATGTCCTGATAATAAATGTCAAAGAGATATATCCATCCCAGGTATAACTCTACCAGATGATCAATATTGTAAATTTATAGAAACTGGCTGGTCTTGTACTCTACCTGGTAATTTCGATTCAGAAGAGCAAGATTCTATATTGATTGATCAATTCCAGGAAGTATGTGAAACTCAAAGCGGCCTGTGGACATGCTATGGTATGTGTATGTCATTTTACACACATTTCTGCTATTTTAAATATAACGATGCG
>JBDRQV010000049.1:0-2092 GCA_043826105.1 Nanobdellota archaeon
AGAAGTAAAAGAAGAGGTAATAGAATGACAGAACTAAAAACATTTAAGGATTTTAACCCAGAACATTATGAAGGTATAGAGTCACCAACAACAGCAACAAGTATTGAAAACTATGGAAATGATATAAGACAAGAAGCAATCAGGTGGATTAAAGAATTATCTCATCCAATTATAGAAAATGATGAAGGCAGACAGAGTAAGCACCCTGATTGTAGGTTTTGGTATGATTGCGAGGATGATTATTATTCTCATTGTAGATGTTTTGTTGTAAAAAACTTTATACAAAAGTTCTTCAACATAACAGACGAGGAGTTAAAATGACTAACTCATCAAGTGGCGGAATAGGATTTTTAGGATTATTACAAATTGTGTTTATTACTTTGAAATTATTAGACAAGATAAATTGGTCTTGGTTTTGGGTATTAAGTCCTTTTTTAATTCCAACAATTATGGTTATAATAATCCTAATAATAATGATAATTAAAGATGGTTTGGTGTGGAGGAGCTGAAATGACTAACATATACCATACAGATTTTCTTTCTGCGTTCAATGCAGAACTATACAAGAACGTGCTTACATCAGATAACATAGTGTCTGATGAAGTGTGCAAGAAGTTTGAATATGATGAAGTATACGGGTTTGAACTGGAAACATACAACCCTGTCACTAAAGTAAAAGATAAGTATTTCCTCAAAACTAAAGACCTTGAATTATTACCCATCCTTGTGACAGCCACAGACAAATTCTCGCACAGGAGTCAAGTGTTCAAGATGATTACCAAGTGTGTCACCAAGAAGATACCGACAAAGAAGTGCATGGAATTGCCTGAACTGATTAAGAACTTTGCCACTATCAAACATTCAAACCAGGCAGTATTTGACTTGTATAAGAAAATAATGTTAGCAGGATACTTTGAACGGTTGAATGTCAGGGTAGTATCTCCAGCATCATTCGGGAAAGATGGGATTGTTGACATTATCGGGTTGTTAAATGGTGGTGTAGCTAACCTGTACAATGCCACACTTGGAAAACTGAAATACAGCCTGAGAAACGATTACATTGTCATCAACGAGATTGGTGGGTTGAAACGTGAAGAGATATCGGCTTTGCAGATATACCTTGTCCAGGCAGGGGCGTACAAGCCAAAGTATGAGAACAATTCAAGAAGCGTTGTAGGGACAAAGGAATCAGCAGATTTGCAGAACAAGAGCCATATCATCCTACATAATCTCCCTGTGTATTATGAATCGAAAGGACAGCAATATTTCGAGCAGATGTTCACTGAAGCTGTGATTGACAGGTTTCCTGCATTGTTGATGGATGGTTGGATTACTGAAGATTTCTCAAAAGCACCAGAGTATTCAGAAGTGTCTGAAGCAGATACGGATATGCTGAAGAAGATTATTGCCACTATTAACTATTTCAAGCAGAACAAGATTGAGAAAGCTAAATACACTATTGATACAGGGTTTTGGGGATTTAAAGGCAAATCGAGACAGAGAGCATTAAGGAGTTTTACGATAATATCCAAGTGGTTATCACACTTTGCAGACAATGAGGAAGAGTTCATGAAAGATTGTGAGCTGTTGAAGAGATGCAAAGACGATTATCTTAGATTAGTTACTGATGCCAAGTTTGAAGTTCAAGAAGAGTTTGTGACTGACAAGCCAGACATACAGAATTTACAGAATTATATCAAACAGAATAAGAACTGTGTGAGTTATGAACAGCTTGAAACGTATGCAGGGACAGATATTGAGAAAGAGGTTAAGAAAATGAAACATGACGGGACATTATTCGAGCCGAAACCTGGACATTTTGGGGTGTTAGAATGACATCCTCTAACGCATTGAAATGCGTAGTTTCCGACTACGAGACGACGACTAACGTTTATGAGTATTCTGTTTTTGGAAGTCCACAGCAGAAGATAGGGAACTTTACACAGTCTAAACTTTCGGGGTGGTCACAGTGAACACCATAGAATTATTTTCGGGAACTAAATCTTTTAGCAAGGTTGCTAATAGATTAGGTCATAAGACATTTACCATTGACAACAATATAGATTTAAGACCTGACCAATGTGTAGACTTC
>JBDRQV010000050.1:0-5277 GCA_043826105.1 Nanobdellota archaeon
TCTATGGATTCTGGAATATTTGATATAGGCTCTAGCTCTTCTAATGACATAATAAATAGCACTCTCCCTACGGTATCTGTCGGTGAAAGCACTTATAATGATTTTTATTTCAATACGATGTCCCGTTTGCACCTAAATGGTAATGCAGATAGAAATAATTTTATCAATAATACTATAAATACGACTGCCACAACCGTACCGGGCATATATTTTGAGTCAAGTACAGTAGATTACCCCTCTGTTAATATCTTTAAGAATAATACTATACTTTCTAAAAGCAACTCTATATCTATGACTAGATGTGATTGTTCTAATCAGTTTGATTCTTCTAATACAGGCTCGGAAGGCAAACCTATATTATACATAACTTCAGATAGCTATGTATTAAGTAATGTTGACAATTACTCTCAGATAATCCTTTGTGGTGCTGATTATGCTGTTTTGGACAATATTACAATCAGCAATCCAACTTATAATTCAGATGGATTATTTATCTGCGACTCACATCACGTTACTATAAAGAATTCAAATCTTTCAAATGATGAACAAGGCATATACTTCAGAACATCTACAGATGATGCAAATATTCAAAGGTATCATAAGGTAATAAATAACACTATATCTAATAATGATGCTGCAGGAATATCAATAGATTATTATGCTTCATACATAACTTTTGAGAATAACACTTTTAAAGATAATACTCATTATCATATTAACGGAGTCCGTTTAACTAATTTTAACATAAATAATAATTATTTTGGCAATCTTCAGGGAAGTGCTCAGGCGTCTATCCGTTTCTCGACATATTCTTATAATAATCTCATAGATCATAATATCTTTTATTCAGATAGTGCAAGTAGTTTTGACAGCATCTACTTATGGGGATTAGTAGGGGGGAATACAATTTCTAACAATCTATTCAATGTTTCTCGTAGGGTTATTAACTTGAGAGATACAGACAGCAATAAAATATTCAATAATACTATTGAAGTAAGATCAGGAGACACAGAATATGATTATGTATTTCAACTATATGGCAATTCTATCAATAATAGTATATATAACAATACTATACTCAGATCTAATGCTACGATCTTTAAGTTCTATAGTTCTGCTATGAATAATAATATAACTAACAATATTATAAATAGTGCAACAGGATATGTTCTTGAGTTTAAGAATGAAATTTTGAGCGGAAATTATCTGATTGATCAAGAGATAGGCAATTATTCTTTCTTTGGCCGTGGAAGTATAGTGTATTTTAAAGATTCAGATTATGGCGAAATTCGTTTCAGTGAACTAATAAATGGCTCTGGTGATAATTTGAGCAATGATATCAAAATTGGCTATAACTCAATTTTTGTAAATAGTTCTAATAATATTGGTTTGAATAGAAGCGCTAATCTAAGCATCTATGGATTATCTTCTGAAGTTACTGATGTTGAAGTTGATAGTAATGATGATGGAATATTTGAGCCTTGTGATGATACTACTGACCCAAGCTGTACTGATATAAGTTATTCTGACGGAATTTTAAACTTTATAGTTAGTCATTTTACTGAGTTTAGGGGTAAGGTTACTACTCCTGGAGAAAATGCATGTGGTGAACTAGATGAAGAGAATAGGATCTATACTTTAACAACTGATATACAAGCAGGAGCAAACTGTTTTGATGTTAAGGCTAATAATATCACTTTAGATTGCGATGGGCATACTATCATAGGCGATGGGACAGGAATCGGTGTTAGGACATATGCTTTCTTATCTGATTATACAACTCTAGAGAATTGTATATTGGATAATTTTAGCATAGGCATCTATTGGAATAATGCACATAATGGAATCATAAGAAATAACACTGTTTTTGATTTGGGCCATGGTATCTGGCTGGAGGCTAGTGATAATAATATAATTGAACAAAATAGAGTTAATGGTTCAGGTATATCAGGAATAGAGTTTGCAATAGCAGAGAACAATACATTTACAGATAATACAATCATTGGTAATTATTCAAATGGAATATTTAATTCAATCACTACTAATCTGAACAATAATATTTTGAATAATCATATAGCTGGAAGTTTGTATGGCATTAGGGTTGCTCAAGATAGTGTTGGAAGTATAGGTAATAATATGATATATAACTGTAGTTATGGGATATACTTAATTGAGGCTCATGAATTTATCATATCTAATAATAATGTAAGTAGGAATAATTATGGGATATATGTTAATAGGAGCTCTGAAAATTTAATATATAATAATCTCTTTGATAATATCAATAATACATATCTTGAGTTTACAACACCTTATGTGAATAACTGGAACGCTTCTTTACAGATCGGGCCTAATATCATCGGCGGAAATAATATAGGCGGTAATTATTATTCAGATTATACAGGTTATGATTCTGATGGAGATGGTGTTGGTGAAGTTGTTTATACTATACCTGGGACAACAGCTGATAATACTGATTATCTGCCTTTGACAAATAATGTAGGTATAGGATTGACTGATTGTGCAAATATGGATGCTCCAGGAAATTATTATCTAACACAAGATATAATTGATTCAACTGCATATCATTGTATGAATATCAGTGCAAATAATGTTGTTTTAGATTGTCAAGGACATAAAATTGACGCATTAGTTGGTAGTGGGTATCATGGAATTTATGCGTATGTACTATCAAATATAACTGTAAAAAATTGTTTCTTATCAGATTGGCCTAATTTTTACTTTTATATTTTGGGAGTCCATAACAGCTATTTTGAAAATGTAAGATTAGAATCTGAAGTTTACGGAGGATTTGGGTTCCATGTGGGGGGAAATCATAATTATTTTGTTGGTTGTAGTGCGGATAGTACAGCCAATTACGGCTTTTATCTTCCTCCATATGTAAATAATAATACTTTTGTTGATGTAACTGCTAATGGTTCTTTATATGGTTTTTACTTGAATAGTGCAGGGTCTACTAAGATAATAAATTCAACAATAAAGGATAATTCTCAGTATGATATATTTATTCAACCTTATTCAACTAATTATTGTAATGATTTAGTTGAGAATACTATCGGAACAGGAGATAAACCTATTGTTTACTTTAATGAAACAGTTAATTTACAAAATTGGGATAATAATTTTTCTGAGATGATATTATGTAATGCAGATAATTCGGTTTTATCTAATATAAAACTTGATGGTACAAAGACAGGAATCATCTTAGCAATGACTGATAATGCTATATTGGATAATATTAATATAACTAATAACTATATTGGTTTGCGTCTTTATTCTAGTACTAATAATATTATTAAGAATTCTTATTTTGAAGGTAATGGAGATGGAATCTATGCTTCTGCTAATAATAATGTGTTTAATGCTACATATGTGTTTAATAATAGTAGGGGTATTGCTTTGGATTCATCTGATTATAATACTATTGATAATTGTATTTTTGAAAAAAATAATGTTGGATTATTATTGCTTTATAGCGATAAGGCAAAAGTAAGGAATATTACTTCTTTTTCAAATACAAATTACGGGTTATCTATTGTGCAAAGCAGGTGGAATAATATATCTGATTCTACTATTTTTGATAATGATGGCTATGGGGTGTATGTATATAGTAGTAGTTGGGATAGTTATTTTTGGAATAACTTATTTAATAATACTGAAAATATATATTTTAACAACATAGGTTATAGTTATGGCTGGAATTTATTATTCCCAGAATCAGGTCAAAATATAATTGGCGGAATAAAGTTAGGCGGAAATTATTGGGCTAAGCCAAATGGATTAGGTTATAGTGAAATTTGCCCAGGAGATGGTACTTTTTGCTATACTGCTTATGACCCATATAATGATGAAGTTTGTATCTTAGGTAAGACTAGTTGTCATGCTGATAATGCAGATTATTATCCTCTAACTAAAAATACTGGTGTTGTAGCTCTTGATTCTTGCGGTGTTTTAGATGAAGCTAATAGAGTTTATACTTTGCCACAAAATGTTGAATCAGAAGGAGATTGTTTTATAATTGCAGCAGATAATATTACATTAGACTGCGATGGACATAATATTACATATGCAAAATCGCTTCAAGGATTTGGTGTACAGAGCCTTTACAATGTAAATTCTACCATTAGAAATTGTAATATCACTTATGGAGGAGCCTTAACAGCGGAAAATTATGGGTTATTTGTTTATTATAATAGAAATAGCTTAGTTGAGAATAATATTATTAGGACTGGTGGTTCAGGAGATTCAAATGTGGGGATCCGATTATGGTTTACAAATAATTCAAATGTAAGAAATAATTTAGTTTATACACATGGAGTAACAAATAATGTAGGTGTCACTGTATCTGTAGGAAATTATAATAATATAACATCTAATGAGATATACACAAACGGTACTGGGGGATTTAACCATGGTATGGTTATATCTGAGCAATACGCAATTATTAGGAATAATACTATTGTGCCTGCAAGTGATACTCTAGTTAGCAGTCATTGTTTAGGTATCTCGCTTTCTGGTAATCATTCTGTTGTTGAAGGAAATAATATAACTTCAAATGGAGGGACAATTAGTGTAAGTGGAATAAATTTACAATATGCGGGACATAATCTGATTAGAGATAATAATATTTTTGTTTATGGTGGAACAGATAACGATGCTATCCAGTTTGGAAGGAATACTTATTATAACATAATCACTATGAATACTCTTAATGCAGTAGGTGCTGCTTCAGATGCTTTTGAATTGGGGGGAGTAACTGATTACCCACAATACAATAACATTAGTAATAATACTTTACTTAATGTTACAATGTATGATCTTAATTTCATAGATACTGAAGTTAGTGATAATTATTTTATTGATCAACCTATAAGAGGTTATAGGTTTGATCCAAGTGGTAATAAATTAAACTTTAAGGATTCTAAATATGGCGAGATCCAATTCTTAAATAAGCTTAAAGGTAGTGGAGATAATTTAAGCAATGAACTAAAAATTGGATATAATTCAATATATGTGAATGGTTCTAATACAGGACTGAATAAGAGAGCGAGAATTAGAATATATGATCTAAATTTCATAACTACCTATCCTGAATTTGATTTAGAAGACGATGGAACATATGAAGAATGTACTGATCTGACTGATCCTATCTGTAATAGTATAATCTATTTAGGAAGTATTCTACAGTTTACTACAAATCATTTTACTACGTTTAGAGCAGCAGGCGGCGTTTCTAGCATAATTGATTGCAAGAAC
>JBDRQV010000051.1:0-5381 GCA_043826105.1 Nanobdellota archaeon
AAAGAGGAGGGAATCTTAGAAGTGCATTTCTGCCAACAAGAAAATTGCAGCAATTATCTATTAAAACTGATAGAAAACTCAAGATTTTCTGTTCATTGTGCTTTTTTTGATCTAGACCTACCAGAGATAATAAACACATTAGATAAAAAAGATGATCTGGATGTAAAACTAGTGATAGATAATGAAAATAATGATGGTATAATTGGCAATAGGGTAAAATACGATACTTCTTCGCAATATTCCCATAATAAATTCTGTATTTTTGATGATAACAAGATTATAACAGGTTCATTTAATCCTACCTCCAGGGGGAATTACAAAAATGATAATAACATCGTGATAGTTGAATCTAAAAACCTAGCTGAAAACTATGAAGATGAATTTATAGAATTATGGGATGAAAGATTTGGAGAAGGAGAAGAAGTAAATACCCCTGTAATATACATAAACAACATAAGGATAGAAAACTATTTCTGCCCTGATGATCAATGTGCAGACCATATTATAGAAACGATCAAAAAAGCAAAAGAAAGCATCTATTTTATGACATTCAGTTTCACCCATACTGGAATTGCTGATGCTATCCTGTTCAAAGATGTTAAAATAAAAGGAATATTTGAAAAATCACAGGCAGGATCCCAATATTCCCAATATCAGCGTTTTAAGGATTTTGGAATTGATGTTATCAAAGATAATAATTCTGCAAATATGCACCATAAGGTTTTCATAATAGATGAAAGCATAGTCATTACTGGTTCTATGAACCCTAGCTCAAGCGGAGACAATAAGAATGACGAAAATATATTGATAATCTATGATGAAGAGATAGCCAAAGAATATTTGGATGAGTTTGAAAGGATTTGGAATTTGAAATAGCTACTTCTTCCAAAGATATGATTTATTTTATATTAAACAAATCCTTAACCCAAAACCTTATAAATCATCATATCTATCAAATATAGATGAAAACATTATTAGCCATTGGCGATCTAAAAGATTGGGACACATTCAAAAAATTATACAAGCAAAGAAGATTCTTTTATAAAAGTGATATCAAATTCAAAAAGTTAGAATATGATGATCTATTAAATAACAAATTTCCAAAAATAAATACAGATGAGATTATAATTTTCCTGTTCTTTCCATTTGAATATTGGGATAAATATATTGAGCCAAAAGATTACAAAGGTGTTTATGGAAATAAAGAATTTTACAAAAAATTCAAAGAGTTTTGGAAACTATTAGAGAACAAGCTTAAACAAGCCTATCCTGATAAAAAGATAACCTACATAAACCACCCTAAAAATTTAGCAAAAGATAGAGACAAAGAAATAACCAAGACAATAGTTGCAAAGGCAGGAGTTTTAATCCCAAAACAGTTCCATACTAGAAAACTTGATGATATCCTAAACTCATTAGATCAAGGCTACAAATTATTCTTAAAAGTAAGGTTTGGCTCTATGGGAAAAGGCATCACTTACCTAGAAAAAGGAAGATGGATGACTAATTTCAGATTTAAGAAAGGAAAGATAATATGCAAAAGATCAGACTATGGATGGACATTCATAGATATAACTGATAAAAAACAATTGCTAAAAGAGATACTAAAACAAGATATAGTGGTAGAAGAAGCCATAAATCCATTATTGATAAAGGGAAGGAAATTTGACTTGAGGATGTACGTATTCAGGAATAAAGTATTATATACATATGGAAGAAGTAATGATGCAAAAGCAGTAACGACAAACATCTCCCAGGGAGCAATAGGAGAAAGATTAGGATTTGAAAAAACCCTTCCAAGAAAGCAGCTGGAATTTGCTAAAAAAAGCGCTATAAAAGCGATAAAAGCGATTGGTTTAAAATTTGGAGGCGTAGATATAATGCCTTGTGCAGACAGAAAAACTGCCATGTTCATTGAGATCAATGCATTCCCTGGGTTCCCAAGAGTAAGGAGATTCAACTTAAGCAGACACTTAATAAATGAAATCAAAAAGACATATTGAAAAATGGAAATAAAAAAAGCAACATTAGAAGACTATGAATCTGTCTTAAGTCTAAAGATAAAATCAAAAGAAGAAGAAAGAGAATTGAATAAAGAGCTGAAGTCGATTGATGATGCTAAAATGAGCTATGCAGCTTACCTTAGGAACGATTTAAGGGGTGAATGGAGATCTGTATTTATAGCTAAAGAAAACACAAAAATAATCGGGATGATTGTTGGAAAGATATACCGATCATTGAAAATTGCTGGATATGAAAGGTGCGGCCATATAAGCAATCTATATATAGAGAAAGATTTTAGAAAAAAAGGTATATCAAAAAAACTAGTAGATGAATTGACAGACTGGTTCAAAAAAAGAGATGTAAAAAAATTAACATTAGAGCTTTATGAGAATAATAATCCTGCGATAAATCTCTACCATAATTTGGGATTCAAAAACTATTCTATCAAGATGAAAAAAAGTATCTAATATGATAGATCAAGCAAAGCACCTGCAGCATTCTGTGGCTTACCTATATAGGGATAATGATGCAATGTCAGTCCAGGCATATTATTGACCTCTATAATCCTATACTTCCTAAGTATATTTTTTGAGATATCATCGGTTATTAGATCTATGCCTGCATAAGTCAATCCTGGAATAGCATCCAATACTCTTTTACCAAGCTCTCTGACAGAATCATGTATCTTATCTGTAACCTCTATGCTATCCCCACCGGAACATATATTAGAATTATATCTCAATAAAACCCTCTCTCCTTTAGCTGGAACATAATCCAAGGATAAGCCAGATTTTTTTAAACATCCTAACGCAATATCATCAACTTTAATCTTATACCATTGAAGCTTTCTAACTGAATCTTTCTTAGATTGCCTACCTTTATTCTTATGCTCAATAAGATTGTTTATGCTCATCTTGCCATCTCCGATCACATTAGCAGGCATACGCATACAAACTGCACAAAAGCCTTTTTTTGTAACAAAAACCCTATATTCATTTCCTTTAACAAATTTTTCTACAACTAAATATCTATATAATCTGCTTATTGAATTAACTGCTTTTTCAACTTCTCTCAAGCCTATACCTGAATAGACCAACCTGCCATAATCAGTACAATCCGGCTTGATGACTGCCCTACCAAGTTTTCTTACATATTCAACTATAGAGGAATTATCTTTAGAATTAAACTTATTACCAACAGGAACTTTTATACCTGCTCTGGAAAGAAACTCCTTAGTGTCAGATTTACTGCATAATATCTTCTTTGTAACTGCCGGCAATCCCAGATTATCAGACTTATAAAACAACTGATTTGTACCATTGTTCTCGATCAAAATATACTTGCCTAAAAGATAAGTGGGCCTAATATTTCTTTTCAATGCTTCATCTATTATCAAGCAAGAAGTGAGGTCAATATTCCTAAAATCAAAGTCATCTCTACCCCAAAAATCGATCCTAAATCTATTATGTTTTTCCAAGATAAAAAAACAGAAAAAACAGCTTGCTTATTAATCTTTTTCTTTTATATGATTTCTTGAATACGCGTCAATGATCTATCATTAAAGTTGACTTTTTCTTTCCTATCTGCATATTCAAATACCCCTTCTTTAGTTATCATGCCTGTTTCTAACTCTTTATTATTAGCTACCATAAGAACATGATCTATTATCATAGAACTAAGGTGGATAGCTGCATCTCTCGGGATAGCTGAAGGCAGATTATCTACACACATATGTGTTATGCCATTAAAAACATAGGTTGGTTTTTGCCATGTTGTTGGAATGCAGCTTTCGATAGCCCCATTCTCATCGCAGGATATATCGATTATCACTGCTGTTTTCTTCATAAGATTAAGCATTTCCTTTGTGATGATCCTATCCTCTCCAGGATACCAGTCAACAGCATTGATGATTATATCAGCATTAGGTATATACTGATCAATAAATATAGTTTTATTCCTATAAAGGACATTAGGTTTGATATCAGTATATTTTAAGACTTCTTGTGCACCCTTTGAAACTCTTCCTTTGCCGAGGATATACACATTGACATTATTATGCACATTGGCTTCTTTCAAAGCAGCATAGACCTGCTCCAATGAAAAATATTTTTTGATAGGATTTAATTGTTTAAACCTGTTGATTCCCCCATTCTTCTCTAATAATTTTCCATAAAGTCTCAAACCCTCATACATACCTACTATTCCTGCTTCCTCACCTAGATTCACAAGCCTGTTGCCGTCGCTATCTTTTATTTCTTCATATGCATAAGAAGTAACATTCTGGTCTAATAATTTGTTCAATAAAGATGGATTTTGTCCTTTCTCGACATGTAAGTAACCCATGATTATTTGGTTTTTCTTGATTGTTGCTAATGGGGGCTCCTTTACCCTTACTACCATTTCACAATCATATACATCATCACAAATGATTGCACCTGCTTTTTCATAATCTTTATTTGAGAATTTACATTTTTTTCCAGCATCTTTCTGAACAAAGACTGTATGTCCATGATGAGTAAGCAACCTAACATGATCTGGGACTAACGCTACTCTAAATTCTCCTATCTTTGTTTCCTTGGGCATTCCTATATTCATATTGATTAATCACCTGACAACAACTTTAAAAAAGCAGTATTTACGTCAATATAAAGAGGATTAGAACCCTTTAAAAAACTTTTGGTAAAATTAAAAAATAAAGAATAATTTTATAAATAAATTCAGAAACGTCTATTATATGATATATGATGTATTTGGAATTGGGTCTGCTTTGATGGATTTCCTGATAGAAGTGCATAATGATGAACTTATTGAATTAGACCTGAAAAAAGGACAGTTTCATTTGATTGAAGAAGATGAATCCAAAATATTACTGAAAAGGATCGAAAATTATAAGGTCAAGACATCCCCCGGAGGAAGTTCGGCTAACACATTATATGGCATTGCTATACTTGGTGGAAATGTCGTTTTCTGTGGTAAAGTAGGGAAGGATAAAAACGGACCGATCTATGAAGAAAAAATGTTAAGGGGCGGTGTCAGACCAAGACTGGCAAGATCTGACAAGATAACTGGTCATGCGATAACATTTATAACGCCAGATAGTGAAAGAACATTCGCAGTACATTTAGGTGCAGCGATGGAATTGAAAAAAGAAGATGTTTTTTTCGAAGATCTGAAACAGAGTAAATTGTTGCATATAGAGGGATATCAATTAGAAGATAAAGAGCTAAGGTCTGTTTCATTGTGTGCCATGGAATTTGCAAAAAAACATAACATTAAGATTAGTATAGATTTAGGTGACCCAGGAATTGTAGCAAGAAATAAAAAAGATATAAAAGATATGATAGAAAAATTCGCAGATATTGTCTTCGCAAATGAAG
>JBDRQV010000052.1:0-5519 GCA_043826105.1 Nanobdellota archaeon
CCTTTTAAAAGAGATGCCACTATCTCAAATTCAATGTTTCTTTTTTGAAATATATGTTTCATTTTTAAAACAACTCCCTGATTACAAACATTCCAGCTTTAAAGTTTGAAAGTTGTGCTTTTTTCATCTTACTTTCCAATAGCCTCCTTTTGCAGGACCGATTCTTTCAATCATCTTCTTTTTCTTTAGTTTTTCTATATTTTGATAGATACTCTTCTCAGAAATATCAAGCTTTCTCGACAATTCAACATATGTTATATTCTTGTCTTCAATCATTAATTTTAATATTTTACTCTGAGTTTCACCTACCTTTTCACCTACCTTTTCACCTACCTTTTCAATGATCTTTTGGGGGGTCTTTTTTTCAGATTTATTTAGCTTAAATATAGATATAAAATAACCATTGGTTTTTATATCAAATTCTACTTTACCATGTTTCTTACATTCTTGTTTTATTCTTCTTAAACCTGAACCTATTTTCTCAACAAATTTTATCCTGTGGAATAATTCCGCTATCAAAGGATTTCTCCTCACAGCGATCTCTCCCAGGTTGTCCTTTGTGAGTGGCTTGATCAAACCTCCAACATTAGTTATCTTTATCCTATCATCAAATATATCTATCTGGACATTTGCACCTGTTTCAAAATAATCCCGATGCATGATTGCATTTAAGATCGCCTCCCTCAGTGCTTCCATCGGATATTCAGGTATCTCTTTTCTAGCTAATCCCTTTATATCATATTCCAAAGAAGTATTTCTCTCTATAAACTTCATAGAATCTTCAACCTGGGCTATCAAACCAGATTCCATATCTTTTCTATCGATAACCTTTGCCTTATCTTTTCCTTTATATCTTGCACAGGTCACATATGCATTTATAAAATATTTCTTAGGATGTCTGGAAAAAAATAATATGCCTGTATTGTTAAGCTTGCCATCATCCAAAACACCTAAGTTAAAAAGTATATTCTCCTTATCAGTCTTTAATGAGATACTTGCCCTATCCAGATAATCCAAAAAAACATCTTCGTCAAAGTCTTTATCATCAAACTTAGTGATTTGATTATCAAACTTGATTCTTCCCTGAGATATGATCATATCTTTTATATCATTTGTTTTCATCTTCTGTGAATTAGGGCCTATACGCATATAAAACCCTGAAGAACATTTATATGGCTTATTATCTCCTTCTTCAACATGGACAATAAGTATATTTTCAACTTCTTCTAATTTTATAGCAACAGCAGGATCGCAATTATTAGCCATATCCTGTATCTGCGATTTTAGTTTATTGTCCATTTTTATACCCTTGACCTTATTATCATCTGTTATTCCCAAAAATATCCTTCCACCTTCAGCATTAGCTAATGCTACCATTTCTCTATCTACATTCTTTAGAGACTCTTTAAACTCTAGTTTAAGCCCTTCTCCTTCCTGCAATATGAATTGCAATTCGTTCTTTTTCATCTTAACATTTTTATTATAACATCTTAACATTTTTGTCATATGTTTCACTTTTAAAACAACTCCCTGATTACAAACATTCCAGCTTTAAAGTTTGAAAGTTGTGCTTTTTTATTCATCTTGTATACCAATTGATTAATATTGAAACTAATCTTGAAACATCTCCATAAAATATGTGATTTTTAAGTATCTCGACCGATAAAGCATTTTTAGAATCTAAAGATTTCTTAAATTCATTATAGCTAACAAACTCTAGATTGATCTCTCTTGAATATCTTCTTTTGATTTTATTGATAGCGGATTTATCTGATTTTCCAACGCATATAATATCAATATCCGAATCTTTGTTATAGCTACCTGAAGCAAAAGAACCGAACAATATAAGACTATCAGTAAAAGGAAGAATTTCCTTTATAATTACGCTCAATTCTTTATTATCAAAACTACAGATAGATCTATAACACTCTGCCATTTCAATAAGCAAATTGGTTTTTAGATTAGATAAATCCAGATGATAATCTTTGTTTTTTCCGTTATTATTAAAAATCATTATTTTTGTCTTAATAAGATCGTTTAGATGATTAAGAGCAGTCTGATGATTTATACTAGACAACCTAGCTATCTCCCTTCCATTATATTTAGATTTATAATTAGACAGATACAAAGATACTATGTCTATTTTTTTAGACATATGTCTAATTTTTATCACCCATGTATTTATTTAACTCTTCACGAACAGCATCAACATCTATCTCGTCTAATATATGCTTGCATTTTAAAACAAAGTCTTTTACTTTACTTTCGCTATCTAATTTTTTATCTTTAAGATAATATTGTACAGAAATCCTATCTTCTTTTAAGTTAATGATATAATCATGATCATTATCTGTAAATTGAGGTATGATCTTCATTAAAGCGATAGTACAATCATGGATCTCTGATTTTATACCGCATTTCATCATTATAGCATATAATGCATTATAACATGCGTAATATCCCATTATCACTTCCCACTTCCCATCTATCTTACCAATATTCTCCAATGTATTATTAGATTCATCAATATACCTCTCAGTAAGGTTTTCATTAGGTTCAATCAGCATTATGCCTTCCTTTTTACTACAACACCACTTTATCTTATTCATTTTCATATATTAATTCCGATAATTTGTCCATTTTTTTAGTACAGCTATTCTTCATCATCAATTCCACTCTGCTCTAAAGCATCTTCAAATAATTTACATTGGTCTCCACCAGGATTTACTTCCCAACCTTGGTCTTGCATAGCCAGTATATCTTCCAAAACCTTGCCAGCTAAGGAAATCATCTCCCATCCTGCACATAAACTGCTAGCCCAAACCAAAAACTCTCCACTACATTTAAACTTACAATCACTCGCTAGACCAAATATCAGCCCAACAGCTTTAAACGGATCTGTCACTATTGATTTAACCTGTGCAACAACAGCATTAAACCACATCAACAGTGGAAACCAATTCAACAACTGCCCTGTAACAAATTTGCAGTTCAGATATTGTTTCATATCCTTACATGCAGATATAGGAACTCCACCAGGAGTACCGATAGAACTGCTTAACCCTAATAAGCAATTACCATACATACAGTCTATCTGCCTCAACTTATTGATATTGTATAACACACCCTGTAAACACAGTGTCATAACACTCAAGACAATACTATCCTGAACCTGCATATATGTAGAAGGATGTTTTTCATCCTCAGTTCCAGGTATCCAAGATGAAAATGGAAGTTTAGTCAAAGCTGCATCTGTAGTCCCATCTGGATCAGTATTTTTAGAAGAAGCATCCCAACTTTGCTGCATAAGTGCTCCTCCCCCTCCAAAATTAGCCATATCCCTTAATCCAAAACCTTTATCTTTATCCTTTTCTCCGTCTAAAACATCTGCCAACTTACAATTGTATAAGCCACATGCAATATCTCCTATTTTTTCAACATATTCGATACCAAATCCTTTAACACCTTCTGTGGACGTACACGCACCAACTCTTGCCTTTCTGATCGTTGAACTTGCAACAGCATTCCATCTCAACCCATTTTCAGCAGCCCCTAAAAGAAGAGTTATTTTCTTCAATAGTGTCATAGCATTAACTATAGTCCCGCTTATCTTGCATATTGTCTTAGCCCAATCCATTATCTGTCCGACTATACCTACAAACTCCATAAAACCATCAATATCATCTTTAACACCTAATATTTCATCCTTCAGATTATTTGTCACTTCACCCAATGGGTTGCCATAGAAATCAAAGCGGATATTGACCCATTCTCTTTCAGCTCTTGGATAGACAGTATCTCCAACTCTGGAATATATATCGATAGGACAATCAATATCTATATGATCATATACAACAGGCTCCTGAGCTAATTTTATCTTTAGATAAGGTTTTGTACTTCCTTTCTCATCATTACCCATATCTTCAACAATGACAGAAGCAACAGGCGCCGAACCGCTATTTGCAGTACATTCTGGAGTAAAGACCATGCTTAATGCTTCCTGCTCAGTTCCGGTAGTATAAGGAGAAAGTGAGATATAACAATAAGACTTCATAGGAGTTAATTCTACTAATTCCCTATCCATAACATCCGGTGTACAGCTTACAGTATTGTTCCAAAAATTAAGAACAGTACTTTCATCAGAATCGTCAAGAGCATAGACATATTGAGGTATATCCCAAACAAGAGTATTACGTGCATAATCAGTCAGATAAAAATGGATATTGCCATCTATCGATCCAGTAGTTGTAAGATCAGGAAAAGTAAACCTATATTCCCATTCCCTGGATGTATTTATCGGCCAACCAGAATCCCAAGTTATTTCATTACTACCTCCATACTCAGAATAATCTGCATAAGCATTAAACATCTCATTATCATCAGTTATATTAACATAATATTCCATCCTGTCTCCTGTCTTGATAACTCCCTCAATAGCATTTGCATCTCTATTTGTATAATTATAAGAAGCCCTAACAGGCGGTGTTTTATCAACAACAAGAGTAAAATTATTCACGCCTGTATAACTGTTCCCTAGATCATCTTTAGTAGCACTATCAACCCTGACAATATACTTTCCCTCAGCAACCCCGCCTATATTAGTGAACTTACACTCCCAGCCAGAAATGCAGCTATCTGCTTTAACAACACCTAGAGAAGCATTTACAGCTGAAAAATCAAGATAAACCTCAGCATTATTCATACCTACTCCAGCTTCAGTCAATGTAACAGTGATATTGGTCTGATGATCTCCGATATAAGTAGTCTTAGTTACACTATCATAATATAATCCCCTTATCAATGTTATATCTGGTCCTGTCCCATCATAAGTTATAGCTTTGTTTGGTTGTGAATAACCAACATTTCCAGAAGTATCTGTAGCATTAAAATAAAGCGTAACTGTCTTTGACTCTGATAAACTTACTTCAACATTCTCCCATTTACAATTATATGTATTGGTACTTCCAGTACATTGTCCCTTCATAGCATAATATTCTGGTTTAGAAGTATTCAGATCATGAAGATTAGCCCATACTTGATTTGGATTGATATTATCTCCTGTAACCTTAACAGTGATATTAGCATTTCTTGGCTTATCTGTAATATGGCTAAAATCTACTCCTCCTGAAGTCATAGTAAAATCAGTGATGTCTGGTAAAGTTGTGTCTATAGTTAAACTTTGAAGAGCATATAACACGCTATTGCCCATCTTATCATAGACAGTAAAAGAAGGTGTGATAAAATTAGTCGTTTCTCCAGAAGCACTTGGATCAATACTTAACAGATCAACAACCAACTGAGTAACATTATTACATGTAGCTGAATTAAAATAGATAGTATCTGAATAGCTTCCAGCTGTAAATACCATCCTATCTAGTCCAGAGCATACAGTAGCTGCACAGCCCACACATGCACTATCTTTTAAGTTAAATGTAAATGTAACATCTCCTGAATTTACAATAGTGGGGCTAATAGTAAATGAATTAACAGTAGGTTCTTGTGTATCAAAATAAACACTA
>JBDRQV010000053.1:0-2129 GCA_043826105.1 Nanobdellota archaeon
TTTGCACCTATCATTCTGATGATTATATCCACCTTTTAGTGGTATATTTAATCGCAATTTAAACAATAGTTGTTGTCCTAAACCACAACACTTTTAAACTTAAACAATAACCAACCCATTATGTTAGAAACATCACTTTCAAAACTGTTAAGCCCATCAGAAACTAAGATTTACTTACACTTAGCTAAAACAGGAAGCTCTTATGCTAACCAAATCAGCTCTGAAACAAAAATAAATCGGACAAATGTATATGAAGCGTTAGACAGGTTGATATCAAAGGGATTAGTATCATCCATAACCAAAAACAATGTTAAATGGTTTGAGGCAAAAGATCCTAATTCAGTTTTAAACTTAATCAAAGAAAAAGAATATGAATTTCAAAAGACAAAGGACGACCTAAAAAAAGACATCGATGAATTCAAAAAAACAATCCATCCAGAAAAATCAAATCTAGAAGCGAATGTGTTTGTTGGAAAAAAGGGGTTAAGGATCTTATTCGAAGAGATGTTAGAGATAAAAAAGCCAATCTCATTGATAGCCTCGCAATTACAATTCAAAAAAGTATTTGGACCTTACTTTGAATTATGGCATAGATTAAGGATTAAAAACAATATTAAACAGAGATCGATCTTCCCTAAAATATATAAAAATAGATTAAAACCTAGAAAACTACTAAAATACAAATTCGTAGATAATATAAATCCCACAACAACTATCATCTATGGCGATAACTGCTTACTCATCCAATGGTCAGATGAACCTCTGGCAATAAAGATTAATAACAAAGAGATAACCAAGTCACATCTAAACTATTTCAACATGTTGTGGAATTCTTAATAAAAACATTTTTAAACTCAGTGGTTTATTCTTTTCATTATGTCAAAAACAATCCAGATAGAAAAACTTGTTCCAGATACATCTATATTGATAGAAGGTATGGTTTCTGAAAAGTTAGAAAATAAAGAATTTAGTGTTAAAGAAGTGATAATCCATGAAGCTGTTATTGCTGAACTGGAACATTTAGCAAATGAAAATAAGGCAGTGGGTTATTTAGGGCTGGATGAGATCAAAAAGATAAGGTTATTAGCAACCACATTTCAGATGACATTCTCAGGACAAAGGCCAAGGGCAAGTGAGATAAGGTATGCTTCTTTAGGAGAGATAGACTCGATGATAAGGGATCTTGCTTATGAACAAGATGCCACATTTATAACATCTGATAAGATCCAAAGTAAAATTGCAGAAGCAAAGGGCATGAAAGTGATATATATTGAGCCCAAAGAAGCTATAAAAAAACTTGCTTTAGACAAATTCTTTGACGAAACCACCATGTCTGTACATTTAAGAGAGAATGTGATGCCATATGCCAAAAAAGGTATGCCTGGCAAATGGGAATTTGTTGCTTTAAGAAAAAATGTTTTGAAACAGGAAGAGATACAGGATATTTCCAGAGAGATCATTGAAAATGCTAAATTAAGAAAAGATGGTTTTATTGAGATAGAAAGACCTGGTTCAACAATAGTACAGCTAGGTAAATATAGGATTGTCATCACAAAACCACCATTTGCAGATGGATGGGAAATAACAGCTGTAAGACCTGTTAAAACATTAAGTTTAGAAGATTATCATTTAAGTGAAAAGCTCCTCCAAAGGATCAGTAATCAAGCAGAAGGGATCCTTATTGCTGGTGCACCAGGACACGGAAAAAGTACCTTTGCTCAGGCTTTAGCGATACATTATGCATTAAAGAACAAGATCGTAAAGACAGTTGAAGCTCCAAGAGATTTAGTCTTACCAGATGAGATCACCCAATATTCAATCTCACATGGTGATGCCCAGGAGATACATGATGTTCTATTATTATCAAGGCCAGATTATACAATATTCGATGAGATGCGTAATACAGACGATTTCAAATTATTTGCAGACATGCGTCTGGCAGGAGTAGGCATGGTTGGTGTTGTCCATGGTACAAATCCAGTAGATGCTATCCAAAGATTTATTGGTAGAATCGAGATGGGCGTTATCCCTCAGATCATAGATACTGTAGTTTTTATAAAAAATGGAAATGTAAACAAAGTCTTAAGCCTAAAGATGACTGTAAAGGTTCCATCTGGAATGACAGAAGC
>JBDRQV010000054.1:0-2439 GCA_043826105.1 Nanobdellota archaeon
AAGAAAAACACAATATGGTATCAAATTATCTACAATTAGTTCTACCTTATGAAGCCATGGTTTCATATTAATTGGTTATTTATCTAGCTATTTAATAAATTTTTTGAATAATTTTATAAATCAAATGGTAATTTCTAATATTATGCGCCGGTAGCTCAGCTTGGATAGAGCGACTGTAATATATCATATTACCGCTAAAGCCTCCTAAGCTGTAGGTCGGGAGTTCGAATCTTCCCCGGCGCGCTCTTAATCCTTAACAATAAGTTTTTATATCTTCTTAAGTTACTTATTTTGGGGGGAATTAGTCATAATCTAATCTAATAAAATGGATGAAGAAACTCTATCTAATCTAACTATAGATTCTGCAGTTTTAGCTTTAATAAAGGTTGGTGAATTTAGGGAATCTCCAAATCATCTTAAACGAATAGGTGCTTATTCTGCTTTATTGGCGCAACAATTGGGGTATTCTCAATCTTTTTGTGATCTGATATACCAAGCCAGCCAATTACATGATCTTGGAAAGATGGGCATACCATTAGAGATATTAGATAAACCAGGTAAATTGAATGAGGCAGAATTCGAAGTAATAAAAACACACATTAAAATTGGGGGAGATATTATAGGTTCTATTATCCAGGGTGGTTTGGATATTGATGTTATGAAAATGGCTCAAGATATCGCATATTTTCATCATGAAAAATGGGATGGATCAGGTTATAACTGTGGTTATTCTGGTGAAAAAATTCCATTAGCAGCTAGAATTATAGCAGTGGCAGATATTTATGATTCATTTAGATCAGAAAGAGTCTATAAGCCTGCTTGGTCACAGGAAACAACATTGCCCTTAATGCGTGATCATTCAGGTAAACATTTTGATCCCTCTATTGTTGATGCATTCATGGTATTAGCTCCTACTTTTGCATCAATAAATGATAAATATCAGGATAAAAAATAATCACTCAGGACATTCATCAAAATAGGAGCAGAATTCTTTTTTAATCTTATCATTTTTCCAGTTCCATCCTGAATTGCAACTATTTCCTTTCATTGCTATGCCATTAGCCATCTTGTAGAAATCAATTTTCCATTTGCTTTCTTCTTTTATGAAGAAAAATGGGTTCTCAACATTATGGCTAAATGGAGTTAGGTATAACATTGCAGTGTTGTCTTTTGTTTTTATCTCATACTCTATGTTCTTATAACATTCTACTTCTGCTTTGAAATTTTCGCATGTAAAATGTATTATCTCTTTTGATTTTTTGCTTATCAGGTTTTCAGCTAGTTCAATATTACAGTTTTCTCCTGCAAAAATATAATCTTCAAATACTCTTATCACTTTGATGCTGTCTTCTTTTTTTTCATAATTTATCTTATCTCTAGACCCTATCTTGCTTATATCATCCATAAAAGAAGCAATGATCAATGTGATTATCACTAATATTATCAAATTTACCTTATTCATAAACAAAAATAAATAAAAAAGAATTATATAAACTTTACTTTTCTTCCTCGATCGCTGCCTGTGCTGCAGCTAATCTTGCGATTGGAACCCTAAATGGCGAGCAGCTTACATCATTTAAGCCTATCCTATGGCAGAATTTAACTGATTCAGATTCCCCACCATGTTCTCCACATATTCCAAATTCAATCTTTGGGTTAATCGCTCTAGCCTTTTCAACACATAGCTTCATCAACTTACCAACACCTTCTTGGTCGATGCTTTGGAAAGGATCTCTTGAATAGATTCCTGAGTCAACATACTTGCCTAAGAATTTACCTGCATCATCTCTTGAAAATCCACATGTCATCTGAGTCAGATCGTTTGTTCCAAAACTCATAAAATCAACTTCAGGTGCAATCTCGTCAGATGTTATAGCTGCTCTCGGAACTTCAATCATAGTTCCGACCAAATAATCCTTTCCTCTTTGCTGATTTAACTCTTTAGCGACCTTATCAACAATATCTTTTATCATTAAAAACTCGCTTAACTTACCAATCAAAGGAACTTCGATCCATGGTTGCGGTTTTCTACCTTCTTTTCTGCATTCGATTGCAGCTTCCATTATCGCTTTAATCTGCATCTCATTGATTTCTGGATAGTTAACTCCTAACCTACAGCCCCTAAATCCCAACATTGGGTTAAATTCATGTAAATCGGAGATCGTATCTTTGATCTTTTGTACATCAACACATAGTTCTTTAGCCATCTCTTTGATATCTTCTTCTTCTTTAGGCAAGAACTCATGTAATGGAGGATCTAATAATCTGATTATTACTGGCTTGTTGTCCATTGCAGTAAACATATTTTTAAAATCTTCTCTCTGCATAGGTTCTAGCTTAGCTAATGCTTTTTTCCTGCCATTTAGATCTTCAGCTAGGATCATCTCTCTGACAGCTTTTATCCTGTCACCTTCAAAGAACATATGTTCTGTTCTTGCT
>JBDRQV010000055.1:0-2996 GCA_043826105.1 Nanobdellota archaeon
GTAGGCATATATGAAGCAGAAAATTATCTGCTAGGTACAAAAGATTGGATCAATTATAACTGTAAGGATGCAGAAGGTGCAGCTGTTCCATGCATAAATAACATCTGCGTTTTAACTTATGATGATAAAGTTGCCTTAGGCACATCCTTAAATATAGATATTTATGAAGATACATTCGATCCAAATCGCAAATTCACTGACTTATTAGAAGGAGTAAACAATTGTAATGATGCTATGCCAGGTATTCAGACAGGTATTTATGGAAACTATCATCAATGTGATACAGGTGATTCAGGATCATGGTACAACAAAAAGACAAAAAGCATAATATACAGTAAAGATCAACAGCTGACAGGAATAGGCGATTTGACATTATGGCAAAACATAATGTTCTTCATAAGAAACCCCATTACTTTTATCTTAAACATGGTAAGAAACATGGCTCCACAGCATCCTGCAGGATATGATTTTGAATACTTAGAAAATGCAAATAACTTCAACAAAATATATCTAGCAAAAAAAGGAGAAAAATCAATAAAAGGAGTGATAGATGAATATGCCAGCTTAGATGAGCGGTCCTTTTCTATAGATTATAGTTGTATCAACTCAGACATATGTGCTACAGCTGAAATATATAATCAGCAAAAGCTTGGAGCATCTACTATATTAGATTGTCAATACCATAACAATAATGCATATCTTCAGTTAACCTCTGTTCTGATTGGAGGTGGAGCAGCAGCAGAAAGAGCCTTAGGCTTTGCAATGTGGTCAGAGCTGACTGCAAAGACAAGATTATTAGATGACAGCATCATTCCAGACAACAAGCCAACTGCAAAGATAATCTCTCCAGAAAACAATTCGATCTTAAGGTCTAATGTAGTTGAATTCCAGGCACATGCAGAAGGATGCAATAAGCCATTGACATATAGCTGGGACTTCAACAATGACGGAATATATGAATATGAAGACATAACCTCTCCAAATGTCAATTATATCCTAAAAAGAGGAAATTCAAATATAACGCTGACTGTAAGGGATGTTAACAATGATGAATCAAACACATCCATCTCGATCAGTGTCAATGAGCTTAATTTAGGATGCTATGTTGTTAAAAAAGATGATTGTGATGGGGCAGCATTGTTCAGGATGGCTTCTCCTGTTCAATCATTAGCAGCGCTTATGACAGCTCCTGCAGCAGGTTATGATTATGTGCTTTGCTGCAATGGAAGCTCAGGTTTGAGTGGTGATTGTGGTGTAGGTTTAACAACCCTCCAACTCTCCTCAACAACAGATGCAAAGGCCGAGCTGCCATCAGAACCGAATTACAATAATCCTATCTGCTTAAGCAGCACATCTCCAGATGTTACGATAGATGAATGCATAAGCATAGACGGAGAATGTCCTGATTATTACACATGTATCCTTTCCATTAGTGATGCTACAGATGCATATGTAGGAAGCTGCACAGCATACACCAAAAAGATCTGCTGCAAGATCGAAGATTCTTCAGCATGCACCCCTAATGAAGGAGAAGAATGTGATGTATTGGGTAATATGTGCGTAAACGGAATTTTTGATTGCGATGGAATAAATTGTATTGAACAGATAGGTATTAACAAACCAGAAGGAGACTCTTGCGGATTAAACAGAGAATGCGACGGCTTAGGCTTTTGCTGCGTAAATACTTATGAAAATATATGCGCAGTTGTAGATGACCCATGCAAAACCCACAACATCTCTTGTGAAGGTATATGTATCAATAATCCAGACCAAACGACATTAAACATTCCACTTAATACATTATGTACTAGAACAGAAGTGCCAAGCGGAAAGTGCAATGGATTAGGCTTTTGCTGCGTAACAGATACAGGAAGCGCATGTACTGATGCAAAAGATGAAGATTGTATAATCACAGGAACAAGAAACTGCACAGGAGGATGTGACTTTGTTTTAGAGCCAGACGGAACATTATGCTCCTCCTCACCAAGCGGAGCTGGTGTTTGCGACGATGGCATATGTACTGATGTAGATGCAGATACTTTATTTGCTAGTTCAGTTTCTAATGGATATGACTCAGAAGGTTTAGCCATTTTAGAATCAGCAAGCTATCTGGTAGGGGGCTCTATCGGATCAAACTCATTTATAGCCAAATTAAGCTCAGATGGAATAACAGAGAGTATAAAACAGGCAGGTCAGGGGTTGATAAGAGATATCTATCCGACAGCAGATAACAAATATATCGCAGTCGGTAAGGTCTCTTCATTAGGCAGTTCTTCAGGATTTATTGCTAAACTAGATTCATCTCTTAATATTGATTGGAAAAAGAAAATATCGAACATTGATGTGTTATACTCAGTTAAACAAGCATCTAATGGAGATTATCTCTTAGCTGGAAAAAGATTAGAACATAGTGGGGATGGATATGCAGCTATCCTTGACTCAAACGGTAACTCTAAGAAATTATTATATTTTGGCAATCTTAATGTAGATTTCTTAAAAGATTCTACTGAAATGTCAACAGGTTATTTATTTGTAGGAAATCTTGATTATAATTCAGTCGGTAAAGTAATAATGTTATTAAAACTAAACAAAGAGGGCACATTTGTAAAATCTGTTAAACTTGATTTATCTGGCGCAGATGTCTGTTCAGTCGAACAATTTGAAGATGGATACATTGTCATAGGCTCAACATCAACATATCTTTTTGCAATAAAAGTAAATGAAGGTCTGGATATACAGTGGACGAAAAAGATTGCAGGACAGGCTGCAACATGCCAATCAGCTGCCAAAACAGCAGACCAGGGATTTATTATATCGGGAGATTCAGCTAATGATATTTTCCTCTTCAAGCTAAACAGGACAATTGGCCTTGAATGGGCAAGAAAGATCGATACAACATCTACTGATCATGTGCATTCAGTAAGCCAGACATCAGATTATGGTTATGTGCTTACAGGTTCTACAACGGGATACAATCCCATATCTCTTCCACCTTC
>JBDRQV010000056.1:0-3186 GCA_043826105.1 Nanobdellota archaeon
AAATAAAAAAGAAAAAAATAAGGTATTATTTATGGGGTCTTAGCAACTAATGTTCCAGTAGTGGTCTTATTTAAACCGCCTGATTTACTGAAAGCTATTGTAAGGTCTCCTTTTACCTTATCGCCTGATGCTAATGTAGCGCAAGTGATTGCTACATCTGCTGTACCATCTGCCGCTATTTCTGTAGATGCTGTATTGGTTGTGCATGTTTCACCTGTTGCATCCAAGGCAACTGAACTTAGCGTTACTGATTCAGTTAAGATGTTCTTAACTCTAACAGTGACAGTTGTTCCAGACACTGTGAAATCTTCACAAAATAATCCGCTTCCTGAAGATATCAAACATTTTTCTGGAAGAAATTGTTCCGGACTAAGGACGCCGAAATAAGCTAAGGCACCGATTGCTATCAATACAACTAGGATAGCCCAGCCATATGTCATTAAAAATTCCATTGCTGCTTGTCCTTTTCTATTCATTTTTTCACCTCTTTTTTATTATTTATTGGAAGATAACTTCCTAATAGGCGATATTGAATTTACAGGTATATAAATCTTTTCATTTTAATATACTAGTATACAAATTATGTTACTATCAAATAAATTGTGGATAAGAGTTGATTACTACTTTAGGAGGAATAAGAAATTATATATAAATGACAAATTAAACAGAAGTAATGAGAAAGAGTGGTCAGATAGCTACAGAATATATGATGATAATTGGGATTATACTGATTATAACCATACCCCTGATCTATTATTCTATGAGGGAATCCAATATTAACATACAATCAAATCAACTCGAGGATACTATAAACACATTAACAAGAGCTGCAGATAGTGTCTATGCTGTTGGTCCTGGAACAAAGAAATATGTCTGGGTAAATATGCCTGGTGGTGTTGAAGCATATTCATTTGAAAATAAGACAATACTTCTTAAGATATATATGTTTGGTGGTTTGAGTGATGCGTTTGGAGAAACAAAAGCAGATCTTGCTGGAAGTTTACCCCTAACTAAAGGGACACATAGAATCATAGTTGAGATGTTGGATTCTGGATATGTCCAATTTGGAATAGCTAATGATACTGCTGCGCCCAATGTGATATGGTCATATCCACAAGGCACTATAAATTTTTATGGTATTGTGTTGAGAGTGACTACTAATGAACCATCTATATGCAAGTATGATGAAGATGATGTTGATTATTCCTCTATGTCTGAAAATTTTTATGGCTCTGCTTTGACGCATGAAAGAGATATAGGTATTTTAAGTAATGGTGACTATGTTTATTATGTAAGGTGTCAGGATCCTAGTGGAAATATAATGCAGGAATCATCTATAATAAATTTTACAATTGTGCCGCCTACAGTTGGAGAAGGTAATGACAGCCTTCCTGCTACTAATGAGACATCAGAACCTGATCCACCGATAGTTAATCTTATGTACCCGGATAATGGATATATAGATAATGATGGTCTGATGATTTTTGGATATAATGTTAGTGATGAGTCCTCGGTGTGGTTCTGTATGTTAGTAATAAATAGTATGGAATATCAAACTGAGCTTTGGATTACAAAGGATATTCCTCAAAATTTTACAATCAGTGGGATAGAATTTGGGAATAATTTATGGAATGTATCTTGTTCTGATGTGCATGGGAATATCAATACCAGCATAACCAGGAATTTTACAATGAATTACACCCAGGATCATGACCTGCCTGTTGTCCAGTTGGTTGCGCCTCCAGATTATACTATCAGAAATTATTGGCTGACTAAGTTTAGCTATAATGTCAGCGATGTGAGTTCAGGTATCAATTATTGTAACTTAAATCTTAATGGTGTTATTGAAGGAAATAGTACAGTGGATTGGAGTATACGAGATTCTCCAGTTGTTGAACATACTACCCAGGATATAACTTTACCTTTGTTTAAGGGAAATTATACATGGAATATAAGTTGTGCAGATGATAGTTACCTAGCTAATGTGGGATATTCTGAAAGCAGACATCTTGAGATAAATGTTACTGCTGGAGAAGAAGCTTTCTTAGACAGCTGTGCTGGTTGGTGCGGGTATAATGGTTATATTGATGGGATATGCAGGCAGAATGAAGCTAAATGTAATGAATATATCGGAGGTACATGGGAGTCGGAGGGAAACACGTACTGTACTGTCGAGACTGCTGATTTCTGCTGTTGTACGCAGGAAGTTATAAGTTAGGTATCTATAATGAAAAGATCACAGGCTGCTCTAGAGTTTACTTTTGCTGTTGGCGTAGCCCTATTGATATTTATCCTTATCTTTTTGTTCACTGTGAACAGGGGTTCTGAGATCAGAGAAACAAAACTATTACTTGAGAAAGAGAATGAATGTCTGATGATCTCAAGCTTGTTAACTTCTGCTTATTTGGCTGGTGATGGCGCATATGTCAACACTACTATCGATTATAACGTGTCTATCAATGAAGGAGACAATAAATCCAGCTATAAATATCTTGATGTAGAAGATATTGAATGCTATGTGTCTATCGATAGATTACCTATAAAAGAATTGACAGCAGGCAATATTGTTTTAGAAAATGATGAGGGATATATAAATATACAAAATGTTTAGGCGAAAATCTCAGCTTGCGATGACAGACTTTTTTCTGGCCTTGTTTTTAGCTACCCTTTTATTAGCCATAATCCTCTTTGCATGGAATAGATATACATTAACATTAAATGATGAGGTCAAATATAAATCCATGGTGATCATCGCATCTCAAACATCAGACCTTTTAATCAAAAATATGGGATATCCTGATGAGTGGGAACTAGAGCCTGAAAATGTGCAGATCATCGGACTTGCTAAAAATGACAGGAACATATCTAAAGATAAATTAGAAGCACTTACCAATCTTACCTATGACCGGTGTTCTAAATTGCTTGGCCTGGAATTATATGAGTTTTATCTAGAACTAAAAAATACAAATGGCACACTTATTTTCAGTTATGGCATTGAACCAGAGGGTATAGAAGTGAATGTCCAGAGGATAGTGATGTATGAAAATGAAAAATCGATACTTGAATTTGCAGTTTGGGAGGACTTGCCCCTAACTGAAAAAGAAAAAGGACATGGTTATTTTTATGCTTGGGGTAAAACCTGATCTGTGACCGGTGTCAAGAAAATAATCATATATAAAGATGAAA
>JBDRQV010000057.1:0-7436 GCA_043826105.1 Nanobdellota archaeon
ACAATTTTAAATGGATATCCGCTTCTGACTGATCATGTATATACGTAGACGAGAGATCAGGATCGGCGCTGAAAATTATATCCGCCCTGAGTTTGGATGGCATGATACTCCTCAGAAGAAGAAGAAAACTAAAATGATTGAGGAAGCTCATATCGGATTACCTTTATTCGATGGGGTGTTTGTTGCGGGGTATCATGGTGATCCTGTAGACTATTCGAGAAAACAAGAGTCTGATGGATTACTGGAAGAAGAGTTATGCGATGAAACTGATGATGTGGCTCAATTTGTTAAGGCAGAATTTGATGAAGCCCAAAGAAGAATGTTTGATCTGGATCTGGGAAGCATATATCGAAGAGGCCTCAATAGGGCACATGCTATGTATAGTGATGCTGATCTAACCCAAGTACCTGATTGGACAACTAATCAGTTGAGTAAGAAGATATATGGTATGGATAGTGGCGGCAGCTTAGCTGCACATAATATGTTTGATGTACCTGATGATGGAAAAATGACTTTTAGAGAATTTGTAAGGAATGTGATGGGTTGGATTTAGCAAAAGTATTTCCAAACAGTTAAATTTATAAATCAAACTGAATCTTCCAGTGTCATGTCAAGCAAATATTATATAAAAAGGTTAAGAGTAAAAGAAGAAAAAAGGCAGGGAAGAAGAACCAGGCCTAAGAGAGCTAAATCTTTTAAGACAGAAGAAGCTGCAAATAAATATGCAGAATCAAAAAAAATCAAAGGTTATGAATTAAAGGACCTTTGCCATTCAGCTGTTAAGAATAAAATAATTGTGGTGAAGAATTAAGATGTGGTTCCATAATAATTTTTTTATTCCCCCTAAATCGTTTGCATATAGTACTGTAGAATCTACAACTAAGGCAGCATCATTTGGTTTTTCTGGGAATCCAGCCAAATAGAATCATAAATTCTTTTCTAACCATTCTTTGATATCATCTTCAGGCATATAACCTATAAATTCTGCAACTACCTTACCATCTTTAAAGAGTTTCACAGCAGGTATGCTCCTGATCCCATATCTCTGAGCCAATGATTCATTATTTGTGACGTCAACTTTAGCCAGTATAAATTTATCTGTTAATCTGTCAGCGACTTTTTCTAAGACTGGACCTAACATCTTGCACGGTCCGCACCATTCTGCCCAGAAGTCTACTAATACAGGAATTTTCTTTGATTTGCCTATGACTTCTTTTTCAAAGTTGTTCTCATCTACATCCATATTTATCACCCAAATACCATCAGTTCTGGCCTGAATAATAAGATCATGCCTAGACCAAACATCACTAATCCGCCGATCAATTTTAACATCCTTCCTTTTGTTTCAGTCATCCTCTCAGACCTGAAAGTATAAAGGAATGAGCCTAAGATGAAGAATAATGGAATGATATAAACCAAACAGTAAAACGCTATGAACATATAATGCAATGAAGTTACATGCGTTCCGTAATTTGTAATCAAAACCTCGATATATTGCATCGGCAGGATCAAAGTACACCCTAGTTCTACAAGGTTTACAAGCGCCGCCAGGATAATTGTTCCGATAATAGCTATAAACATAGCCCGGTTTGTCCTTGCTTCCCTCACTTCATTTACAATATTCCTCATCCTAACTACTAATTTACCCATCTTTTCCTGAGGGATCGTAAGGGATATACCTTGCTTGAAGAAAAAGAAATCCTTGATATTTATTGAACCAGCGACTAAAGCTATAAGGCCGACCATTACCCTAATTATGTTTTTGTAGGGCGCTAATAATTCTGCCCTAAGTGTCAATAATACCACTATAAATAAGAAATACATCAATGAAGAGGTTATTATAAATATCATGCCGATAAGCGCCATCTTTTTCTTTGATTTTGCATAGACCAGTAATGAAAGAAGTATTGCCAAGACTGCAAAAGCACATGGATTGAATCCATCTAATAGAGCTATAATGAAAGTGAATACCGGAAAACTAAACTGTCCTGCAAATGCAATTATCTGAGTAGTAGGTAAATGTTGAGAGAGGTAGAAGAATATTATGATTATTATGGCAAGCAAGATTCCGACTAAATACCTTTTTAGTATCTTTTTCCTGAAAAGGGAGAAGAAGATTATGTATAGTAATATCAAGATAGATGGAAAGAAGAGATAGTTACTCACATCTTTTTTTGTCTGTTCTACTTCACATGTTTGATTTATAGATATATTTGTTTCAGAAGCCAGATGAGCCAGGATTGATTTTTCTATCTGATTCTTAAAACCATTATAGGCCTGATATCCCTTGACATATTGCAATTGCCCTTCTTCTTCTGTAAAACCGATAAATACTGTCCCATTTACAATTGTTCTTGGAACTCCTACGGGTATAGTACCGTATTTTTCACATGTTTGTTTGAAAAAATCATAGTTTTCGCTAACTTCATAATACTGTATATTGAGCTCTGGATAATTATCTTCCAGCTCAGCTAAAAATATCTCTTCTTTAGCACAATGAGGACATGTCTTTGAGTAAAAAAAGAATATATCATGGCATTCTTCAGCATATGCAATATTTAAACATAGTAATAAGAATACACAAAATAAAAATAATCTCTTTGCCATCTTAATTTAAAAACCTGAACTTTTTATAAACTTTGTGGATAATTCTGCACGATATGTATCTCCCTGATCTGTAAATTTAAATCCTCTTTTATTGAACATGTCATACATCTTATGATTGTCTTTCAATATATTTGCATAAACCTTTTTTATGCCCCTGCTTTTTGCGATTTTGAGTATATAATCTGTAAATTTGTTGCCTAGTCCCTGGCCTTGCCATGGATCCCCTATCGCAATTGCAAATTCAGCAGTCTCATTATATGGATCTGCAATCAATCTTACGACACCTGCAAATTTCTTCTTACCTTTTTCTTCCAGTTCTGCTATGATCGCGATTTCCCTGTCATAATCTATCTGTGTATATCTAATAAGCATCTCATGAGTTATATCTTCCATATCCTGAAAAAATCTGAAGCGTTGTGTCTCTTTTGAGAATGTCTTTAATAATTCTGCATGTGATGATTCATCTTCTGGCTTAATCGGCCTTAATATTACTGATTTACCATTCTTTAGCTTGAATTCAGTTATATATTCATTTGGATAGGGGGAGATGACTAAATGAGAATAAGGTTTAACTTCTTTTCCTATGAGCTGTTCATCAAGAACAACTTTTGCATCTAGAACAACGCCTCCAGAAGAATCAATAGCAAAAGGGTTTATGTCTATCTCTTTGATTTCGGGAAAATCCATAAGAAGGTATGCAAATTTATATAACAAAAATTGGATAGAAGATATGTCTGCTCCTTCCATCCCCCTATAGCCCTTAAGCAGAGTGTATATTTTTGTATCTTCGATCATCAGTTTAGCAAGAGCCATATTTAATGGAGGAAGGCCCATGTTTATATCCTTAAAGATTTCGACTGCTATCCCTCCCATGCCAAATACGATAACTGGACCGAAGATAGGATCTTTTTTAGAGCCGATGAGGAGCTCATATCTTCTTGAAGTCATCTTCTCTATGAAAACCCCATTGATCACTGCATTAGGCATATGTTTTTTAGAAGAATTGAGAATAGTGTTAAATGCTTTTTTCGCTTCATCTTTTGACCGGATGTTTAATTTCACTCCACCTACATCTGTCTTGTGCATTATATCCGGAGAAGATATTTTCATTACAACAGGAAAACCCAACTTAGAAGATATCTCTGCTGCCTGATTTGGTGTTTTGGCTATACCACTTTTACCTATAGGGATATCATAATTAGCAAGAAGCTGTTTAGATTCATCTTCAGTAAGCACATTTCTTCCTTTTTTAGTCACATTATCCAATAATATCCTATTATCTTCTGTTTTTGGCTTAAATGAATTGGGTATTGAATCTGGTGTTTCATATAACAACCCTAAATTTTTAGAATAATCATGTAGTATCATAAATGATTTGACTGCGTTTTCAGGAGTAGCATAGACAGGTATACTTCCTTTTTCCAATATTCTCCTACCTTCATTTACATCATCTTCACCCATCCATGATGCAAGTATCGTTTTTCTACCTTTATTCTGCAATGATACTATCCCTCTGGCTACAGAAGATGGATCAGTCATGGCCTGAGGCGTCAATATGATAAGTATCCCATCAATATCATCATCATCGAGACATATCTGCATAGCTTCCATGTATCTTTTCGGATCTGCATCACCTAACACATCAATAGGGTTGCCTTTGCTCCATGCTGGAGGCAAAATGTTATTTAATCTGGTTATTGTTTGTGGAGAGAGTTTTGCCAGTTCTCCATTGTTAGCTATCAGGCAATCTGTTGCTATAACACCTGGACCTCCTGCATTTGTCACAATAGCCAGCCGTTTACCCTTTGGTCTTGGCTGCATAGCAAGTGTCTGAGCTGAATTGAATAACTGGCCTATCGTGTCTACTCTGATTATGCCTGCTCTTTTGAATGCTGCATCAAAAACAGCATCATTGCCTGTTAAGCTTCCTGTGTGAGACATTGCTGCTTTTGAACCTTCGGAGCTCCTGCCAACTTTTAATATGATAATTGGCTTGGTCCTGGCAAATGCCCTAGCTGCACTTAAAAATTTTCTTGCGTTAGTCAAAGATTCCATATAGATTACCAGGCTCGATGTTTGAGGATCGTCGGCAAAATAATCTATAAGATCATGAAATTGTATATCAAGCATAGAACCTATTGATACAAAAGAGCTAAAACCTACATTCTGTTTTAGTGACCAATCTAAAATAGCTGTACCTAATGCACCACTTTGGGAGATAAAAGCGATCTTACCAGAAAGAGGCATCTTATTTGCAAAACTTGCATTAAGACTTATAGATGGCTTCATAAAACCCAGGCAGTTGGGACCTAATGTGGGTATATCATATTTTCTTATCAGGGATATCACTTCATCAGAAAGAGAATCGTTTCCGACCTCTTTAAATCCTGCAGATATTATGACCATACTCTTGACTTTGACTTTGCCACATTCTTTGATGATTGAAGGGACTAGATTAGCAGGTATAGCGATGATGGCTAAGTCAATCTGGTCAGGCACATCAAGTATGGATTTATGAACTTTAATGCCGTGTGAATTCCTACCTTTGAGATTTATGGGATAGATTATTCCGTCATATTCACTACTGATAAGATTTCTCATCAAAGCATAACCGACATGGCCTTTTTTATTAGATGCCCCAATAACAGCTATTGTCTTGGGATTGAACATATTTTTTAGCTTATTCATCTTATACCTTACATTGTGATAGGTTTTTTATTAATTTATCTATTATTCATTGAATCTGACCATTATTTGTATGGTAAGATATGATATTATTTCTTTGGATCTTATCTTGGCGTAGATTATACCCGTGATTGTGCCTCTTTTTAATTTAATCTAATTTCATAATAGAAAAATGTTTCGGTTTAATAAAAGAGGAAGACGTGAGATATTTCAATTATATCTTGAAATCTTATTTAAGACAGACCCAAAAACTCCAAAAGATTTATATACAACACTTCCAAAAAATATAATTAATCTTATAAAAGAGGTGCAATGATGAAAACTCAAATATTTGGGATAGTATTGATATGTTTCTTATTGATAATGGGAGTATATGCTTTTGGTCCTCATACCAGGTTTACACATCTGAATGAGAAGTGCATATATTACTCAGCTCCGACTCAATCATGCCAAGTTTCAAAAATACATTGTGACCCTACTGGACTAGATAAATATGTCATATTAGCTAAAGAAACCTGCATCTCACCTTTAGAAGAAGCTGAACCTGTTGTTGAGCCTGCACCTGTACAATATGTTGAAAAAATTAAAGAAGTTCCGGTCCCTTTCCCTGTTCCTATAGAGCCTTCTGCTCCAGAACAGATGGCCCCTCTGCAAGAACCCAATATGAGTTACTTATTGGTATTGGTTCCAATCCTGCTGATATTCGTGATATTGGTAACATTATGGCTTATTTATTTAAATAAGTATCATAAGGTAAGAGATCAGTTAGTTGCATTGAAAAAGAAAGACTCTGCAGTCAGAAAAGAATTAAAAGTGAATAAAAGTGTGAAGACTGCAAAAAAGAAATAATTATTTTTTTTCTTATTTTTTTATAAACAAAACATTTTTAAAGTGTTGTAGATTTGGAAATGTATAAAATGGTGGTATTAAAATTTAAGACAACTGCAGATATAAAAGTACCTGCTCAACTGATAAATCAAGTCATCGGTCAGGAGGCTTCTGTAGATGTCATGAAAAAGGCTGCTCAGCAAAGAAGGCATGTTCTGCTTATTGGTGAGCCAGGTACTGGTAAAAGTATGTTAGGTTTAGGTCTAGCAGAGATGCTTCCAAAAGAAAAATTGATGGATATTGTGTCTTTTCCAAATCCGAATGATGAGAATACTCCTTTGATAAGGACTGTTGCTGCTGGAAAAGGAAGAGAATTGGTCGCTAAAACAAGAATACAGAGTGTAAGTTCTGTAAAGAACCAGTCATTATTGATGTTTGTCCTTGTTTTGATCGCCATCATAGTGCCATATTGGGTATGGAGAGCTAATATATTTAGCCTAGGTGAAACAGCCAATGCAATAATATATTCTGCTTCCATGGTTACTTTTATAATAATCGCAATAGCTTTCATGCTTTCTCTTTCGGTTGGTAAGAGGATGCCTGGTGGTGAGAAAATCAGCGTACCTAAAGTTATAGTTGATAATTTTAAGAAGAAAGAAGCTACATTCAATGACGCTACTGGAGCACATGCTGGAGCTTTATTGGGAGATGTATTGCATGATCCATTTCAAACTGGTGGATTAGGAACACCTGCGCATGAAAGAGTGATTGCAGGCATGATCCATAAATCACATATGGGTGTTTTATTTATTGATGAGATTGCAACATTACAGCCACATACTCAACAAGAATTGCTGTCTGCTATACAAGAAAAGAAATTTTCAATAACTGGACAGTCTGAAAGATCGGCTGGAGCAATGGTAAGAACAGAACCTGTCCCATGCGATTTTATATTGATTGCAGCTGGAAACCTAGAAACTGTAAAAAATATGCACCCTGCTTTAAGGTCCAGGATAAGGGGATATGGTTATGAAGTTTATATGAATGATACTATGTCTGATACTGAAGAAAATAGGAACAAGATAGCTACTTTTGTTGCTCAAGAGGTCAATAAGGACAAAAAAATAGCTCATTTTTCAAAAGAAGCTGTTGATGTTATTATTGAAGAAGCTAAAAAGATGGCTAATAGAAAAGGCCATTTGACATTGAGGTTGAGGGAATTAGGTGGACTGATAAGGGCTGCTGGAGATGTTGCTGGTGAACAGAAAGCAAAGCTAGTAGAGAAAAAGCATATATTAATTGCAAAGAAGATAGCA
>JBDRQV010000058.1:0-4326 GCA_043826105.1 Nanobdellota archaeon
TTTCATCGGCTTTTGAACAGCCGATAAACATGATAAATGGATTTGCTGCATCATTCCTGATAGCTGACCTGATATTCAAATATGTGAGGATAAAACATATTCCTGAATTCTTAAAGAAAAGTTGGCTGGATATAATTGCAATATTCCCTTTCTTCCTGCTGTTTAGGGTATTTGAAGAAGCTGGTTTGATACTCCACGTCTGGGAAAGTACGTCTAACATTGAATTGGTTTTAGATGAAGCTGAAACCTTAGAAAAAGAAGCAGTTGGGATCATACGGTTCAGTTCACGTGTCAACAAAGTAACAAGAGCAGGGATACTAGCAAAGTTCATAAAACCCATAACCAGATCGCCAAGATTGATCAAATTGATAGCCTATTATGAAAAACCGACAGGCCAGCACCACCCACATGAAAAAGGATTTAAACTCCCACCTATTCCTAAGAAAAATGTACTTAATAAAGCAAAAACCAGAAGAATTCATAGTAAAAGAAGTATCAAACATAAAAGTAAATGATAAAGGAGATTATATTTATTTCTTACTAAAAAAAACAAATTATAACACTATTGACGCTATAAAAAGGATTGCTGATGCTCTGCATATACCATCTGCAAGATTCGGCTTTGCAGGCAACAAAGACAGAAAAGCGATTACTGAACAGTTGATTTCTATAAAAGGCGTTAAAAAAGAAAACCTGAATAACCTAAAACTCAAAGATATAGAGATCCAACACATAGGTTATGGTGATAAATATATCTCATTAGGTGAGTTAGAAGGAAATAAATTTACTATTACGATAAGAAACTTAAATGATCATGATATTGGCAATTTCAAGAATAAGATAGAAAAAAAGCCTATCCTGATGCCTAATTATTTTGGTGAACAGCGATTTTCAGAGAAAAATGCAGATATCGGTAGATCGATTATAAAAAAAGAATTTGAAAAAGCAAGTGAACTATTAAATCTGGATATAGGGGGCAATGATTTTATAGGGGCATTGAGAAAAACAGATAGAAAACTACTAAGATTATATGTACATGCCTATCAGAGCTTAATATTTAACAACACAATAAATAAATATATCAGATTCAAAAAAGATAATGAAAAGATTCCGATCATGGGTTTTGGTACAGAACTGGAAAACTACCCTGCAAAATTAAGAGAGATAATCCAAGATATCCTAAAAAAAGAAGACATTGATGTAAGAGAATTCATAACAACCAAGATTCCAGAGCTTAGCCAGGAAGGTAATGAAAGGGATCTGTTTATCGAGATAAAAGATCTGGAAATATTAGAAGAAAAAGATGATGTGGTAAAGATAAAATTCTTTCTTCAAAAAGGAAGTTATGCCACAGAAGCAGTAAAATTTTTATTTCAAATGTGATAGTATATCATTGAGTATATCTGGAATCGGTCTTTCTGTATTTATTCCTATCAATATGTTCTTAGCCCTATAAAAATCTCTCAAAGGCGCTGTAACTTTATGATATTCTTCAAGCCTTCTTTTGACTGTTTTTGGCTTATCATCCTCTCTTTGATATAAGTGCCCTAAACATTCATTGCAAACACCATCTATTTCAGGCGGAACATTCTTGATATGAAAGATAGCTCCGCAATGAGCGCAGATTCTTCTGCCTGTGATCCTGTCCATAACAGTTTTGTCAGAAGCCATCAGATCAAAAACAATATTGATCTGTATATTTGAGTTATCTAGCGCCTTTGCCTGAGAGATTGTCCTTGGGAAACCATCTAGTATAAATCCATGTTTAGAATCCTCTTTTTCTATCCTAAGTTTCAACAGCTTTATAACTATATCATCAGGTACCAACATACCCATCTGCATGTATTTGTGCGCCTTTTTACCTAAGCTAAAACCTTCTCTAACAGCGTTGCGCAGCAGATCACCTGTAGAAATGTGTGGAATGCCTCTTTTTTTACTTACCTTTTTTGCCATCAGACCTTTTCCAACGCCTGGCGGTCCGAAAAATATATAGCTCATTTTTTAAAGCCCCCGATGGGAGTTGCACCCACGACCTGCAGATAGCTTGCTAAAAGATACAAGTCTGCCGCAATAGCTACTATGCTACGGAGGCACATTGATAGTAAAGAAAATAAGAACTATTTAAAAAGTTTGCCCTAATTATTTCACAGGCATGGGCCCATGGGATGAAGGTTCGCCTTCCTGACCATATATTGCCGGATGGAATGGCTCTGGTACAGGCACAAATGTTCTTAAATTCCAATATCTCTTTATCACGCCCTGGAGTCTGTATATCTCTCTCCAGAGCTCTTTTTCTCTCTTCTCAAGCTCCTGGCTCATTATCCTATTTTCATACATCTCTTGAACATGTTTTAAAAACCAATGATTTTCCCATTCATTCTTATAATCTGCCTCTATAAATCCCCTCAGCATCATCTCTATTTCAGCCCATTGCACCTTCATTTTCTTGCCCTGGTGTATAACTTCCCTGTCCTGTACATAAACCATATGCCAATCTATGTCTAGACGATACCGAAAATAAGCACTAAATTTAGAGTCAGGCATCTTATACAATCTCCACCATATCCACATCTCTTTGCCGCCTGAATGAAGACCTTTCTGAGTAAATTTTTCAAGATACATTTTTTCTATATTTGAATGTGCATTAGAAGCATATTTACTGACGCCCTTCTCAGCCTGAGGCATACCCATCCAACCCTCTTCGTATAGATATTCATGGAGCATCACATATAAATTTTTTAAGTGAAAAACATCCTTATATTTTATCTTTATTTCATCTATAGATTTTGCCACATGCACCATAAGATATAATGTAAGAAATTTTCTTTATAAATATTTCGATTACCATAAGCTTTTTATAAACAAACCTTCTTCCAAAAATAAAATGTTAGTAGGTGTAGTTGGTAAACCATCAGTTGGAAAATCTACGTTTTTTAAAGCTGCCACGCTAGCAGATGTTGATATTGCTAATTATCCTTTTACCACTATAAAGCCCAATTCAGCTGTCGGCTATGTGAAAGTAGATGATGCTGCAAAACAATTTGGCAAAACAAGCAATCCCAGAGAAGGCTTTGTTCTTAAAGACAAAAGGTTTGTTCCGATACAATTGATAGATGTTGCAGGATTAGTGCCTGGTGCCCACGAAGGCAAAGGCATGGGCAATCAGTTTCTAGATGATCTCAGACAGGCAGACGTTCTGATACATGTCATCGATATTGCTGGAACAACAAACGAAAAAGGAGAAGCTGTTGAAACAGGAAGCTATGACCCAGCTAATGATATCAAATTTCTCGAAGAAGAGCTTGATTTCTGGTATTTAGGAATAATAAAAAAAGGATGGGACAAATTTGCCAGAGAGATACAACAAACCCAGAAAGAAGTCCATAAAGCAATAGGAAAACAACTATCAGGATTAGGTGTTAATGAAGACATGGTCGAAAAATCGATCGAAAAGATCGGTCTTGGGTCTAAAAACGTCACCAAATGGGACGAAGATGATATCTTAAAATTGACACAAGAATTGAGAAAGATCACCAAACCCATGATATTTGCATGTAATAAGGTCGATATGCCCGGGGCGATGGAGAATTTCAATAGGATTAAAGAAGAATTCCCGAATCATCTGTTGATTCCTTGCTCTGCAGAGTCAGAATTAGCATTAAGAGAAGCTGCAAAACATGATTTGATAGAGTATGTTCCCGGAGAGAACAATTTTACAATAAAAAATGAACAAAGTTTAAGCGATAGACAAAAAAATGCATTAAAATTCATTAAAGAGAATATTCTAGATAGGTTCAATTCGACAGGAGTTCAGCAGATACTAGACAAGTCAGTATTTGATATACTAAATTATATAGCCATATTTCCGGGAGGAGTGAATAAGCTTGAGGACCAAAACGGAAATGTGCTCCCAGACTGTTTCCTCATGCCAAAAGACACAACAGCACTTGATTTCGCTTATCGCCTACATACAGATTTTGGCAAGAACTTTATTAGAGCCATAGATGTAAAGACAAAAAGGACTGTGGGAAAAGAACATAAATTAAATGATGGAGATATTATGGAGATAATCGCAGACAGGTAATCAACTAACTCCCCTATAACTCCAAGCCAATATATAATCTTTCTTTAAATTTGAATCATCTGTCTTATTTCCATCAAGAATGTTACGATAGAAAGAAACAACTTCAGAAACATTAGTTTCAGTATCTATAAAAAAATTGGTTATCCCATTTTTTACAAGATTAGATGATTTAGAAAACGTCCCTAGCTCCTTAGCATTTATCAGTTCTGAACCGTTCATAATTTTTTTTACAATAAACTTAC
>JBDRQV010000059.1:0-4236 GCA_043826105.1 Nanobdellota archaeon
TGCATATATCTAGATGATCATTACCAATATTCACACATATTGAAGATGATAGACAAGTCTACTTCATTAGCAGGAGATTATCTAACATTCATATTTGCAATAGAAAACAGAATACCTGTTTTAGATTATATCGATGAATCAGTAGATATAAACTCAGAGTATTCTAAATATCTTAATTCTAATTACGGGAATCCAGCGGATAAGATATATAATGATTCAGATGAAGGTCCATCCAGAGACCAATACAACCTTATTGTTGATGCTGGAGATACAATTATGTTATACCCATTCGGCATTGATCCAGATGATGAATCTGTTAAATATAATTATTCAGGTTGGAAAACGCCAATAAAGATATACAACACTACTGGGGCAGAATATGAAGATCCTACTCAACCACCCGGTTTCACAATAAGCGATGATTTTTCTGGTGGGCCTAACGAGCCTTCCAATATATGGGAAACTACAGTAGCTTGGGAGAACGGAGTAGCTCTCAATCCGAAATATAAAGATGCAGAATACACTACAGATTGGTCAGGCAGTGATAATGGATATCACTGGGTCAGGATCAATGTAACCGACAGCGAAGGTTTCCACGATTACCAAGATATCAAGATATTAGTCAGATAATTCTTTTATTTTTTCTAATTTCACATCTTATTTCTATATAGTACATACCAAGTATGTAATAATATGTAATAAACAAAACAATAAAATTTAAATATAACTTACAAAATATGTAATAGTATGTAGTCTATTGGTCAAATTATTACCCATATCATACATTAAACTTAATCAAACTACGCATTTTTTAGTTACCGTCAATAAATTAATTTTTTAACTAAAAAAACCAAAAACTTTAAATATACATACTTTAGAATATAGGGTATGTACTTATATGTACTCAAAACAAAGGCTTAGCTGGGGAAATTGAGGAAAGTATATTGAAAGAAAGGATCACAGTAACATTAGACAAAGAACTTCTCGATTGGTTAGATAGAAAAATCACTGACAAAACATTTGCCAACCGTTCCCACGGCTTAGAATTCTTGATAAAACGTAAACAAGAGGAAGAGAATGCAGAATAAGCTTAAACTATTTATGCCTGTATTGGTTTTAATAGTTTTAAGTATATCTGTTTTAGCGGAAGATCTATCTTGTTGTTATGATCCTACTGCTGGCGGAATAGGTGATTGTATAGGAGTTTCAGATATGGCTCTTGAATGCGGTGGCGATATTACCCCTTTAGCAGATCAACCCTGTAGTACTCTTGTAGAATGTAATTCCCCCCCTAACTATTGTTGTTGTACGCCAGAAGAAGCACTCTTTTATCAATATGGTATACAAGCTCGTTGTGAACATAGTTTTGATAAGAACCCATTTACTGAAATATACCCTGGCCTTACTTTAGCTCAGTGCCAACAAGTTTGTCAAAACATTTGCGTCAATCCTGTCTGCGATGGATTCTGTATCCCTGGATGTTTTGATCCTACAGGTCTTAATCCAGTAGATCCTGATTGTAATGATGGTTGTGTTAATGCTGCTTGTCCTTTTGATTTAGACTGTCCAAATACAGAAGATTGTGTTACTCCTATAGATGATGATCTAGACGGATTTATTAATTGTGCAGACGGAGATTGTTTTGGAAATCTAGCATGCATTGGCTTTGAGATTTGTGATAATCATATGGATGATGATGCGGATGGGTTAATTGATTGTTTAGATCCAGGATGTGTTGCTGATCCGATATGTACGGGCATAGAAAACTGTGGACTAGCAGGAGACCAAGATTTAGACGGATGCCCAGATGCAACAGATTCAGATTGTGGTGGAACAGAATCTAATTGTGCAGATTTAATAGACAATGATTGCGATAGTTTAATCGATTGTGCTGATCCTGATTGTGCTGCTGACCCAGCATGTACTTTACCAACATGCGATAACTTACTAAATGGAGTTTGTTCAGATCCGTCTTGCACAGTAGTTCAAGATCCAGACTGCACATGTCCTGCCAATACTGGAATATGCGATTCACTCTGCCCAGCAGAGCTACATTGTCAAAATGATCCAGACTGCAATGCAGAGGCTAATGATTGTTGTAGTATAACAAATCAAGCAACTGATCCAGACTGCAATGGCTGCACAGCATTATTTGAAAATTTTGTCCCATACGAATGTTGTGATTCATGTAAACAACCAGGATCACTTCCTAAACCACCAGGTGCATGCGGATCAGATGCACTTTGCTGTAAAGAATGCGTACCATTAGCTGAAAACTATACAGACTGCTGTGATTACAACTGGGCATGTACAGACAATGGTGGAACAATAAATCCTTACAGTTTCATGTCTTGTCAATCTCCAAAAGTTCCATGCAGTGGAGCCACATGTTTAACTCCTTTATGTCCTCTTTACGACTTGATCGGAAATTCAGCATACCAAGTTTGTATGTGCGGAGATACATATTATGACAGATCAGTTTATGCATCATATTATTGCTGTGGAACACAGGCAAGCCCATCTCCATGTGTAGACACATTCACTTTAAGCGGGAGAGTATACGACTTCCTAAATAACATAGGCATAATGTTTGCTGAAGTGATATTAACACAAGACTATAGAAATTATTCAAGATCAAATGGTTATTATAAGCTGCCCACAGCAGAAACTATGCAGTATTATCTCACAGCAACACATCCATATTATTATCCTTATCACTATAAATATCCTGCTTCAGGTGGAGATGAAACATATGATATACCATTGATACAATATTATAATAATACAGACTGCTCATCACAAAACCCACCAGCTATACAAGATTTTAAAGCCCACAACATAACTGGCCAGAAAGCAGTAACTTTGACATGGTCAAATCCATGCCCTGGTTTTGCAGGAAAAGTTGACCATTATAAGATAACAAGGGAACCACCATTATCCTCACCCATAATAATCCCTTCTGGATTGATAACAACAGCGATAGACTATAATGTATCATGGGAAAACCGTTATAATTACACTATCTATTCATATTATGAAAGCGGATATAACAGCACAGCAAACTTTACTGATATTACATTAGGCAACAGGTCTTGTGATGGCATTACAACAGATTATGAATTATGCCTGAAAGCAAGGACCGGCGAAAAAGTATTGAGATACAAATGTAACGAAGAAAACTCATTGGTTCCAGCAGCAGCATTATCCGGTCAATATGATTGCCGTCAGGCAGATCCTATCCATGAGCATATCTGTATAGGTCCGGATGAAGACAATAAGACCTACTGTGCTCAAATCTCAAATTGCTCAGCAGATCTTTTTAACCCATTTGGATTATTCTTTACGTCAGCAGGCTGTGAAGGCACCAATCCCTCTTTTGACTATTGTTATTATGACTATTCCAACACAACTGTTGACAATTGCTATGACTGTCGCGGATTACATGATTGCATTGACTATAATTCAGAATCAACATGCTTAAGCGACAACTGCGAAATATCTGAAAAATACGGGCAACAAAGATGTCAATGGTGGCCAAACACAATGTTTGAAGACCTTGGAAAAGGATTCTGTTTTGATCAAGATTCAAACACAACAGATTACTGCAGCTACTGCAATCCTGACAACCCAATTTTCAGGAACACAGGATGTACTCAGGATCTGTGCAATAAATTAGGCGATTGTTATGCAAAGCAAAATCCCTCTACATCATGTACAGCATGTACTAATGCAAAGTGTTCAGATTATGAAAATAAAGAAGCATGCATCAATTCAAGCTTAACTTTAGGGAACCCAGTTCAATTAAATCAATTACTTCCTTTATCAATAAATAAGAGCGATGATGCATGTGATATAGGTTTATGTAGATGGGACGATATGTTTGGTTGTACAAAAGATGCAGACGGAGATAGTTTCCCAGATTGCGAAGGTTTGCCTTTGCCAGGAAACTGCGAAGCAGACAAAAAAGCATGTAAAACAATTCCAGAGCCCATTCCGACAATGAACAGGACAGGCTCAACAATAACATTTAACATAGCAGATGGTTTTGCAGATGAAGATAAGGTAGATATATTCTATTTTTGCTTGAATCATATGTCAGATCAGGATTGTACAAGCTTCAAACAGATTAACCCTCCAAATCTACAGTCCTTTATCTCATTTAATCCAGTACAATTAGCTCCAGAGACTATAACCCAATCAGGTGTCTACAATTTAAGATGGTACACCAGAGATTAT
>JBDRQV010000060.1:0-2606 GCA_043826105.1 Nanobdellota archaeon
TATCTGATAGCGATGTCAGAAGCATCTACAAATCTTGCAAAACTATGTGGCATGAGATACGGAGCACAAGAAAAACTGGAAGGAAACTTTAATGAATATTTCTCAAAGGTTCGTTCAGAATATTTCAATGAAGAGACTAAAAGAAGGATCATGATAGGTACTTTTGCCAGGATGGCAGGTTGCAGAGATGCATATTATATCAAAGCGATGAAAGTAAGGACAAAGATCATAGAAGAGTACAAAAAAGCATTTGATAGATTTGATGTATTATTATCGCCGACAATGCCCATTGTAGCTCCAAAATTTACAGATATAAATAAACTGACTCCTTTAGAAAATTACATGATGGATATCCTTACAGCAGGCCCAAATTTAGCAGGACTTCCCCACATATCAGTTCCAGTTGGCTTTAACAAAGACAAGATGCCTGTCGGATTGATGATGATTGCAGATCATTTAAAAGAAGAAAATTTGATACAATTTGGAAGCAAGCTAGAGGTGAATTAAATATGGTAAAAAAATGCCAAAAATGCGGTGTGCCTTTGGAAGGCATCATGTATAAATTGATTGCAAGATCATTATTTGGAGTAAAACCCAGTGAAAAAAAGGAAGGGTTATGTAACAAGTGTGAAGATAAGAAATGAACTTTAAAACAGATATCGTAATCGGTTTGGAAATTCATGTTGAGCTTAAGACAGATAGCAAACTATTCTGCGGATGTCAAAGGGCTGCAGATGAAGACGAGCAGCCGAACACACGCTGTTGTCCTGTTTGCTTAGGCCATCCAGGATCAAAACCAGTCCTAAACAAAAAAGCAGTCGAATATGCGATCAAACTAGCCTTAGCAACAAAATCTAAGATAGCAGATTCATTGATCTTTTCAAGAAAATCATATTTCTATCCAGACATGTCTAAAAACTATCAGATTTCACAATATGAAATTCCATTAGCAACAAAAGGAAAGATAAAACTGGAATCAGGAAAAGAGATCAGCTTGACAAGGATCCATATGGAAGAAGATCCAGCTGCTTTAGTTCATCCAGCAGGGATGGAAAAATCATCTTTTGTTTTAGTAGATTATAACAGATCCGGCGACCCATTATGTGAGATAGTTACAGAACCAGATATGGTATCACCAGAAGAAGCCAGAGATTTTATGAAACAACTGATCACGATATTAGAATACTTAGACATATTTGACGTAAACAACTGCATCATAAAGGCAGACGCAAACATCTCAATAAAAGAATCAGGTTACATCAGAGCAGAAGTAAAGAACATTACAGGATTTAAGGATATTGAAAGGGCCCTAAGATATGAAGTCGAAAGGCAGAAGAAAGATATTAAAGAAGGAAAAAAGCTGATCCAGGAAACAAGAGCATGGAATGCTGACAAAGGTTACACCTTTTCATTAAGGACAAAAGAAGTCGAAGCAGAATATGGATATATCATCGACCCAGATTTAGTCGAGATCAAACTCAGGAAAGAGTGGATAGATGGGATAAAGAAGACCCTTCCAGAGCTTGCAGATGAAAAGCTGAAGAAGTTTAAAGAACAGCATAACATTGCTGATGATACTGCAAAAGTTTTAGCAAAGAACAAAGAATTAGCAAATATTTTTGAAGCAGTAGCAGCCTCGGTCAATCCAGAACTAGCATCCAAATGGATCAGGAGGGAGCTTCCAAGAGTTTTAAATTATCATAAGAAAAAATTCTCAGATATAGGGCTGTCAGAAAAACATCTTGTAGACCTATTGACACTTATAGACTCAAAAAAGATTACTGAAAAAGTGGGTCAAAAGATTCTCGAACTTTTGGTGGAAAATCCTTTCGACGTTAATGAATATGTAAAAAAAGAAGGCTTAGAATCAGTTAACGACTCTGGAGAATTAGAATCTATCTGTCAGGAAGCTATTAAAGAAGCTCCGCAAGCAGTTGAAGAATACAGATCAGGAAAAGAAAAAGCATTGAATTTTATAGTAGGTATAGTTATGAAAAAGACAAGGGGCAAAGCCTCTCCAACAGAAGTTAATGAGATCCTTAAAAAATTGATATGATTTCTAACAAATTTTATAAATAAATAACCATTTTAACTATATTCTAATGACAACAGGTTGGGGGGCAGAATCAAATCAAGGTAGATTAGAGGCTATGTTAGCCATTCCTAATTGGAGAGATATTTCTTTACTCGAAGAAGCAGTTCGTTTAGCAACCCCTATATTTGTTCCATGGCTGGAAAAAAGAGTTAATGAAGACCTTAGTTTCGGTACGATCTTGACTATGTTTTCACAATATGATCCTTTAAAGCCAGAAGATCAGGCACATGTTGGCAAAAGCAATGGTCCGCTGCATTATAGGGTTGTTGAAGCCCATAGGACAAAAAAAGACAGATTACCCAACTTTAATGATTGGGTGATCCAATGCTTAGATGACCAAACCTTAATTGACAGGATACAAGCTTTGCCTCAAACAATAGATGATTTCTATGTTTACAGTATTAAAAGACAACTACCTAAAACTTTAGACTTCTACTATCAAAAACTAACATCAGAACCACAATTTGTTTCATTAAAAACACTACTTATGTATTATGATCCAAAAACTAAT
>JBDRQV010000061.1:0-7342 GCA_043826105.1 Nanobdellota archaeon
GATTCAACCTTACTTTGATTAGCTTCACAAATGATCTTATATCTTCTTTCTTCAAGGTCATCAGGCAGAACAAACTCAAAATTGGATGTCTCTTCTTTTCCTGATTCCAGATAGATCTCTTTACCATCTTCAAATATTCCAGGCATAGAAAATTTCACAGTTGTTTTTCCAAAAAGACCGCCAACATTTTTTGTTGTACAGTTAAGGCTGACATTCGCACCAAGTGTATAGCTGATATTCTGTGCAAATTTTATCACTTCAAAATCAGCAGTGCCCACTGCAATTGAAAACACACCTTCGCCTAAGATAGATGAGTAGCGAAGTTCATGAGCACCATCGCCAAGATTAAACAAGACACTATCCATTACGCTTTGGTTGAAAGGAAGGTAAATCTCTTTGATGACTTTATTGCCAGCAATGTTAAAAGTAGCGTTAAAATGCAGGTCTAACTTTCCAGTATTTTCAAATTCAAATGGTATCTCGACTAAACCAGACGAAGTAAATGTGCTTTGAGTTATATTAAATATTGCTGCCTCTCCATAGATGATATCTCTTGTAAAGTTTAAGCCACTATCTCCATTTATCTCAAATAAGACAGTAGTGTTCTTATTTATCGACATCTCTTTTGTTATAGTAACAGAGCTGTTGGCTGCTATCGAAACATTCTCAGAACTATTATCGATATTCACAGTTAAGTCAGCAGTCACATTTCCAGTATTGTTTATAGAGACACCAACAATAAACTCTGCAGATCCGCCAACATCAGGTGCAAAAGCACCAGCTGAAATAACAGGATTCTCGATCTTAACTGATTTATTGATCCAAATATTATCTACTAAAACATTCAACAAAAATGAGCTATTGGAAGTATGGTTAGTATTATACACATAAGTATCATGCGGTCCAACATTAACCTTAGCTTGCCTAAATATAACTATATCCTCATATACCTTAACATCAATACCTTCAGCATCTATCTTAGCATTATTTGTGATCAATATTTCAATACCTATGGGCTCAGATGGCTTATATACATCTTTGTCAGTGCTCATGTTAGCACTAATATTTTTCTGAACAATATTGAACTGAGCAAGTGCACTACTTACATACTGTTGATCTCCAGAATAAACATTAGCTCTTGCTTCAAACAATCCAATTGAATCAATTGAAAAATTACTGATATCAACACCAGGTTCAGAGATATCTACTGTCAAAGTTTTTGAAAGGATAAGATCATAACTAACTCCTTTTCCTTCACTAAGCCTGCTGACACCACTACTTTCAAAACCAGGTACAAACCAAATATTATCTCCTATGATTATATTTTGGATCTGATCACTTACGATCTCACTGTTAGAAGTATTATAATTGCTCCATGAATCTAATGATTCATCAAAAACACTCACACCGTAAAAAGTAGGCAATGGAGTTTCATGGATCTGCTCACCAAGGGGCTGTTGTTCTTGGCTATAATCTCCCATATAAGCGACCCATAATTTATCATTCTTGGCAGATATGCTATTGATACCATCCCATAACAATCCACCATCCTCACTTGTTACCAGAACCCAACTACCAGAATTCTTATCAAACCTTACCAGGCCATTGCTGTTCCATTGATAATTAAACCATACTCCTTTATCAGTGATAGCTATGCTGCCTAGCGATTCAGCCAGCAATTCGCTTTCTGCAGCAGTATACTTTGTCAACACTCTATTGTTAGTATCATAAGAAGCAACCCCATTTTCAAATCCAAACCATCTGACATCATTATCAAATCCAACAAACTTAACAGTATCAGCATCTATCCCTATCAAATTGAGATCATATATTGACCAACTATCCTCATTTTGATCATAGACAAGAGGTATGCCTCCAAAATTCTCTTGATTTATTGCAGCTTCACCCTCTCCCATGATACCATCTCCTGCACCCCAGATGGTCAGCAAAATCCACACATCATTATCATTCAATACTATTGAAGATATTTGTCCTGTTTCATTTATGATTCCATTTGTATTGGTAGAATTGAATATATCCCACACTCCAGAAGACTTGCCATATCTATATAATCTATTACCAGAACCTATCCATAAATATGATGAATCAACAGCCATACTACCTCCTTGGATTACTAATCCAGTTATGTCATATTGTTCCCATACATCACTATCTGAACTATATTTGCATAAGTTAGTTACAAAATTATCATTGTCCCAGACCAAGAACCATGCTTCACTTGAATAAGATGCAGCTGCCTGGACACTATCTCCACATAATCCATTTGAAGCATTGTAATAACTCCATTCTTCAGACTGATTGTTTTCAGTTACAGAATAAACTGATAGATTAACATTCGCATTGCTCATTGTAGTCAATGTTCCATTAAATTCAGCTTCTAAGAAAGGCCGAATGTTTTCTTCAGTAAGGAACATATCCTTGCTTAATTTTAGGCCAAAATCACCAGAAAAATCATCTATTGTCAAGCTAAAAGTTTTCTTCACACTTTTGCCGATTGTTGAATCTGTACAATCAACATTTGCAGAATACCTTCCGCTTACTAATGTGTTTGGCAGTTCATAAGACAACTCCTTTGTCTGATTCAATACAAGAGTTGTTGCATTAGCACCATTATAAGCCGGTATACTATCTTTATCTTTAAGCTTGATATTACAATTAAGATTATTCATAACCAATGCCCCAATATTCTTCAATTCTAAAATTAAAGGCTGTACCAATACACCTTCTTTTTGGCTTAATGATTGGATATCAAGCTCCATACCTTTTATTACGATCTGCTTTGTGTTATTGATTACCCTTCCAGTATCATCGTCAGAAAAAGACGAAACCAACAGATAAGTTGCTGAATCAGTATCCAGATTAATATTAAAAACAACATTCTCAGTATCTCCAATATCAACAGATAAAGCAGCTGAACTTGAATCAATCACATAGTCATCCTTAGTCAAGTATACAGAATGCTGGCCATCAGCATCAATAGCCCCAACATTAGAAAGTTCAACATTAATAGCATCTCCTGCAACATACTCCTCTTTGTCTGTTTCCATAATAAGATCTAAACCAGTTATGTTCAAAAGAACAGAAACATTATTGATTTTGTTTGTGTCAGTATCTTCACAACCCACAATCAACCTATAGATCCCTGATTCAAGATAATTATTCAGATTAACAGAATATGTATATCCTTCATTGCTTAAAATAAGCACATTATCTGTATCCAGGCTTTCATATACTTCATTCCTGATCAGATTAGTATATTTGTAATTTGCATCAACACTGCCACTAACGCTAATGTTTATATCTATGGGGGTTCCAGCAATATATTCATTCGAGTCTGTCAAAACTTCAAAATTAAATCCTGTTACTTCAATATTCTTGGAATCATCTATTCTTTTATTGGTTTCTTTCTCAAAACAACTGATATTTAAGACATATGGGCCATTTAATCCGACAGGAATCTTATAATTATAGCCCACATACCCGTCCTTCGATATATATAACTCCTCAACATCTTCATTTAAGCCAATAAATGTCTTAACCTCACAATCAGCATCAACCCCTCCCTTGTTAAATATAGTTATAGGCAGGTCTTCGTTAGTAGTCACAGACTGTTTTGCTAGATCAAATTCAAGTTCAAGGCCCTTAACAACTATTAATTTTGAAAGCTTGCTTTCCTTATCTGCTTCATCCTCTTTACATGTAATGTTCATTTCATATACGCCACTATCTGTATCGCGAGGAATAAGAACATTAGCAACAAAATTCTCATTTTTATCGACAATAAAACTATCAGATCCAAGGTTAGTTGAATTCAGTAAATAACTACAATTCAGAGCAGCCCTAAATCCTTTATTCTCAATAGTATAGCTAAAGTTAGTGAACGCATCGATATCAATCTCATTAGAGCCTAAAGTAACATTATACCCTAATAATGTGATATTCTCAGTCAAAGAAAAACTGTTTTGCGATATAGAATCATAACAGCTGACTAAGACTTCATGATTCCCATGAGTTTTAGACTTAGCAATCTTGCCCGATATCAGCAAACTCTGGCCCTCTGAAACCAAAATACTATTATTTTTAAACAAAAATCCTAAATCTAAAAATATGTTACAGTCTAATTTAGCATCTAACCCGCCTTTATTATTGAATTGGATCTCTAAATTTTCACCAGCATCAATATTGTTCTCAATTAATTCAATCTTTGTATCAAATCCTACGATAGATACAGAGAACATCTGTCCGAAATATCTTCTGCTGCTTGTTTCATAACACTCTGAATATACACTATAATCTCCAGTATTGGTCGTTTCAGATATTTTAAAACTATACGATTTAGTTTCACCTACAGACAAATCTTGATTAGAATAATAACTTGATGACCACACCGAATTACCACTAATATGGCTGCTTATATAGGAACAAGTAATATCAACAGGCCCAATATTCTTAACAACAATAGTATAATTATCTCCAGCATGATAATCCTTCTTTTCAATACTTAGATTAACATCAATTCCAGTAATGTTAATATTATCATAATAATAGTAACTCCTGCCATGGGCAGTGTTCTGACAAGACATATATAACCTATAGCTTCCTGTTTGGATAGAAGCAGGAATCTCAGACAAAGTTATCTCAGTAGTACTTCCAGTAGGTATAACCTTATTGACACTATTTGGATAATAAGAATAAGAAGCATAAATATCACATGGCACATCGATGCCTGAAGGATTTCTTGCACTTATAGTCAAATTCTCTCCAACCTGATAATTCTTTTTGCTGGGGGATAGGTAAACAGTTATTCCTTGAATCTCAACATTATCATAAAAACTATTGGTCAATCCAATATTCTTATCAGTATAATACATGCCAATAGAATACTTTCCACTATACAATGGGGAGATTGATAATTTAGCTTCGCCAACCTCACCAGGTTTAAGCGTACCGTTCTGTCCAGAGACTATATCACGGAAATACCAACTATTTTGACGAGCTTCGTATGAAGTTGCAACACCGCCAACATTTTCAATAAGTATAGATATATTCCCAGATGCATTATAATTCTTCTTTAACATATATGCGCTAAGTTTAGAATTTGGTACTGTAATCCCGATTTGTTTCACACTGTTATCTAATGATAATTTTATTGAACCAGTATGTTGACCAGCTTTTATATCATCAGGAACTTTCAACCCAGTTACAGAAAATACTTTCTTCTCACCAGCTGCAAAATATTGATTATTATACTCTTTTTTTGATGGACTAAGACTAGGCATATCTACCGAAATATTGGTGGTAAACTCCTTTTCAGCAACATTGGTAATCTCCAGATCATAAGACATGATCTCTCCTGATTTATATATCCCATTAGAACGATTAAACTTAAGCACCATCAGATAATCTTTAGGCACTTTTAAGAATTTATTTCCCGATCCACTTTTTTGTCCAGTAGCATCAGGTAAGGTATAGCTCTCTATCAATAAAGTATATGTTCCACTATTGTTCAATTCATTAGTCTCAATAGACTCATTGATAGAACTATAACCGAGGATAGTCACATTCCTGATCTCACTATAAACATCGACATTATTTGGGTCGATCAATCTTATATGGATGCTAGCATCTTGTTTTGAGGAAAGAGTATTCTTCAAAGAAACCAACGCATTTATCTTTTCACCTTTAAGATATTCTTCTTTATCTGGATCTATGCTGATTTCCATAGCTGCAGGAACTGCATATACTCCACGGGTCGCTTTTCCGATAAAACTTCTTGAAGTTTCATTGCCGTAGTAAAAGTCAGCCCATAATCTATCATAGCTATATATGGGTACAGAATAACTTATGATTTGACTTCCTCCTGCAGGAACAACTGTGGTATTATGTAGATTGCTGATGAATCCAGGAGATGTTGTGCCTGGCCTTCCATAAATATCATCATGCTTTGCCCAATAATTATGTGGGAATGAATACCACACAGTTATATCTTTATCTTCACTGCCTTTATTCCATATCCTTATCTCAAAATTTCCATTACTTCCATAAAAATAAGTTTCTGAATCAGAATTGACATCAAAGCTTATATCATTGCTTTGGTAATAAAACATATTTGGATTCTGTTTAAATAAGCTAACAGCAAAGAATTTTCCACCATAATCTACTATACCGCTTTTAGAATTATTATTATCATAGATCACATAATCAAGCTGCCATAATCCTAATTTATTAGCAGATGGATAGTTATAATCAAGGGCAGTTATATCTTCAGACACATTAATCTCAATGGTCTCAGTAGAGATTATATCTCCGTCAGGATCTCTTAAAGTGAAGTGAGCATAATATGTTGTCGACATATTTGTAACATTGCTTATTATAAATCCTCCTCCAAATCCATAGCTGACAACTCCTCCAGTCGAATTATACAGATTATACAGCACATACCATCCTCCTTGAGAAGAAGTTAATCCAGTAGTATATGTGAACGGTATTTCTGCAGTAGTATTCTTGCCTATATCTTTAGTCATATTGATATAGAATATATTATATTCAGGATCATACAGTTCAAATCCAATTTTAGTGATTTTTTCATTAGCATCATTTGTTACATTTATGTTGAGATTAACCTCCTGTCCAGGGCTGAACCGCTTAGAGGTTAGGGGTATTGCAGGCGTAATTGTCAAGTTTAAGGATACATCTATCGCATCATTCTGATTGATTTCCACGATCTCTCTTGAGCTGTCCTTGCCCCATATGACTATGTCCCTTACAAACTTTATCTCTTCCTGCGAAGCACCCCTTCCAAAAACCCAGTCTGAATAAGCAGTATAAGCTATGACATTTCCTCTGCCAACGCTATATCTTATAAGTACGGGCATACTATTCTTCACCCTTCTCAACAATATGGTTGAATTCTCTGGCCATTCTGTGAAATAACCATCTACATTTACATCGGGATTTTTCTTAGATATACTCGCTAACATCGGATGATATGTTTCAAGATATACTGATGAGAACTGGCAGCTTTGATCTTCCAGCCAGCCAAATCCATCTACATTATAGGGCAATACACCATATTCATATCCATGCTGTTGGCTAAACACTAGTATATTTCCCCCTTGTTCTACATATTTTTTTATCTTTTCTCTGAAATTAAGAGAATTAGACAGCCCCTGCAATCCACCTGCAGGGATTATAAATAAAGGATAATCATTAAGCTCATCTTGCTTAACATTTATTGTTACAAAAGTAAAATTCTGTTTTATGGACTCAAGCAGTTGTTGGGTAGAAGTAGGGAATCCCTCGAATAATACTGCTATCTTTA
>JBDRQV010000062.1:0-4574 GCA_043826105.1 Nanobdellota archaeon
TATCATCTATAACTATATCTGCGCAACCAACAACTGTTTATGATCAGATAACAGATATAATCTCAGATCCTTCCTCTTATACAGCGATAATCGGTAAGCTTGCCAAACCTTCAGAGATAAAGCTAGCGTCTGAATTAGTCGGTTTTTTTGACATTAAGAAAAGCAATTTTGATACCAAGGTTACATCCAATACCGATCTATTGATAATAGGTGTTACAGGAAACAATGATAAATTAGGCCAAGGCCTAACAGAAGGCTATTCAATAAGAGCAGAAAACAACAATCTCATAGTGTCAGGTTCAAGCACAGAAGATCTGCAGGAAGCGATAAAAATAATAAACAATTATGAGAAAAATAAGAACAGACTACAGGGAAATGAACTTTCTTCAAAAGACCTCTTTTCACCAAAAGGCTTTTTATCCATCTTTCTTATAATTCTTGGAGTGTTGGCAATAGGCGGCTCAACAACATTCCTTCTTATACGTAACAAAGGTATGATAGCAAACATATTAAAGACAGAAAAAAAGAGAATTTGGCCAAAAGCAGAGCCAAAGCAAGAGGAAACAGATCCAAGATTTGGCCAGTTAAAAAGATATGTAGCAGGAAATCTAAGAAAAGGCTATACTCCATCCCAGATAAAATCAGTATTGGTCAATGCAGGATGGGACAATCCAACTGTAAGCAAAGCATTTGATGAGGTAATCGGTTTGCATATGAAATAAAGGTTAACCACTGGACACATCTTATTCTTTAGAATTTTAAACTTTCAAAGCCCAATAATCGATAATCAACATACCACTAACCACTGGACACATATGCGTAACGTATTTAAATGACTTAATCCTAACTATACTTAGATTGTGTCAAAACAGTCTACCTCGCTTCCTGGAGTACAGCTCAGCTGTGACTCATAATGAAGGGAAGTTTGAAATAAGATGCGAACAGCAAAAGAGGTGTTGTAAATGAAAGAAGAAAATACTGGCAAATTGCCAGAAAAAAAGTTTAGCACAGGTGCCATAAGTGCTACAATCTGGAAAAACCAGGGAAAAAGCAAGAATGGCGAGTCTGTGGAGTATAATACTATAACTCTGCAGCGAAGATATACAGACAAAGACGGCAAATGGCAGACAGCTAATTCTATGAGAGTTGCAGATTTGCCAAAAGCAACATTAGTTCTGCAGAAAGCATACGAATATCTTGTCCTTAAAGGGCAAGACTCAGCAGACAGCAAAGAATCCGACATAGAGATAAATGTCGAAGATATAATAATGTAAGGTGATTATGATGGCAAAGAAAAAAGAACAAGAATTGGAAAATCCAGAGATGGAAGATGAGATCATGGGACAGGACAATATTTCAGAAGACATATCTTTGAAAGAAGATGAAGAGACGATGGTTGAGGAATCAACAACAGAAGAACCAGTAGCCAAAGAAAAGAAAGAGAAAGAGATGTCTATAACTGACCTTCCAGGAGTAGGTGCAGCGACTGCTGAGAAATTATCTGCAGTAGGCTATGGTGATTTGATGGCAATAGCAGTAGCGACACCAGGAGAATTAGTGGAATCAGCAGGAGTGAATGATTCAACAGCAAAAAAGATAATTGCTGCAGCAAGAGCATCCATGAAGATGGGTTTTGAGTCAGGTGAAGATTTTTTGAAAAGAAGACAATTGGTCAATCGTATCTCAACAGGCTCAGAATCTTTTAACGCCCTCTTAGGCGGAGGAGTAGAGACAGGATCGATAACTGAGTTCTATTCAGCATATGGGGGGGGAAAGACCCAGCTAGCCCATATCATGGCAGTGAATGCGCAAAAGGACATTGATGATGCTGTAGTAGTATTCATTGATACTGAATCAACTTTCAGGCCTGAAAGGATAATACAGATAGCAAATGGGGCAGGCATGGACCCGACCAAAGTGTTGAAAAATATAAAAGTAGCCAGAGCCTACAATTCAGACCATCAGATGTTATTAGCAGAAAAAGTTGAAGATCTGATAAAAAAACAAGGCCTGAATGTCAAATTAGTCATCGTGGATTCATTGACAGCACACTTTAGGGCAGAATTTGTAGGAAGAGGAACATTGGCAGATAGGCAGCAGAAGCTCAACAAGCATATGCATATCTTATCAAGGCTTGCAGGAACACATAATCTGTCTGTTTACGTTACAAACCAGGTTATGGCAAGGCCAGATGTGTTCTTCGGAGATCCAACAGAAGCTATCGGCGGACATATTGTTGCACACAACTCTCAGACCAGAGTCTATCTGAGAAAAGGCAAGAAAGGCTCAAGAGTTGCGAAGTTAGTTGACAGCCCAAATCTGCCAGATGGAGAAGCAAACTTCTTTGTGACAGAAACAGGATTAAAAGATGTTTAATCTTTTTTCTTTATTTTTTTAATCTGTTGAGATATTATGATAATACATTAAATTTATAAACCTAGGAGCATTTTTGACCAATATTGCACTTAGTGCAAGATGTAAATAAGTAAATAAGGTGAAATGTAATATGAGAGGACAAGGATTTAAAAATCCGCCAGTACAAGTTGGCGAAGAAATTGATGTAAGGATAGAAGCAGTAGGTGAAAAAGGAGACGGCATAGCAAAGAAAGATGGCTTTGTATTGTTCGTTCCAGGAGTTAAAGAAGGAGACGAAGTCAGGGTTAAAGTGACTAAAGTCTTAAGAAATGTTGGTTTTGCAGAATCTGTTGGCGCTGCACAAGGATCACCAAAATCATCTAAAAAAGCTCCAGCTGAAGAAGAATCAGAAGAAAGTTCTGAAGAAGAATCATATGAAGCACCCTCAGTGGGATCTTCTGAAGATTCAGAAGACTTCGGCGAAGAGACAGAAGAAGTAGAAGAGACAGAAGAAGATAAAGAAGAATAAGCATATATTTCTGATTTTTTTATTTTTATTTTTTCATGATTAAGTTTATATAGGTTAAACTATACGCTATTTCTATGCGCTTATTCATAGCATTAGACCTGGAAGAATTAAAAGACATCCTAAACCCCTTAAAAGGATCCCTCCCAGAACAACCATCTTTAAATCTGACAAAAGACAACCATCTTACCTTAAAATTTCTTGGAGAAGTTGAAGAGACAAAATTAGAAGAGATAAAACAACAGCTAAACACTATTAGCTTCCCACAATTTCAAATTACATTAGACAATGTAGGTTATTTCCCAAATGAAGAATATCTCAAGGTCATATGGGTAGGCATAACACCTAAAGATGAGATAACTAAACTTCAGGAAAAGATAGAAGAATCATTAAAAGAATTTAATTTCAAAAAAGACCATAAATTTCATCCACATATCACCTTAGCAAGAATAAGATTCATAAAAGATAAACAAGAATTCAAAAAACAGATAAAAGACATTAAAGTAAAAAAAGAATCAATAACAATTGATAATTTCAAATTAATAAAAAGCATATTAACGCCCAAAGGACCGATATATGAAGACCTGGAAACATACTCAATTAGGGAGTAATCTTTGTTGACCAAGCTCTCTTCCTTGCATGATAGGCAACGGATCTCCCAATGCCTGTGAGACAATCCCATTTAAGATTCCATATTCTCTTCCTGACATCACAATATAATGTGGCGGCACATCCACTCCTTCTTTTTTACATTCTCTTGCCATATACTCCATCCATTTATTCCTTATATTTAATTGTTCAAATAAAGGCTTATCTGGTCTTAGACCAGTGTACATTAATTCCCCCCAATCAGGTCTAACCCAATCAAAAAGGACCAAATCTACCTGTCCAGTTCCACAAGCAAGCATACAAGGATGTATACAAGCTTCAGTTATCAGCGTTGTTCCACCATACCTTCCATCATTTTTTAAAGATCTCTCCACTCTATCTGTAAATGATGTACTCCTAACATTAGTCTCTACGACAAGTATCTGATATTTAAATCCATGTTCTCCCTCAATTATTTTATATCTAAATCCACCAAATTTTTCTACCAAGGGAATAACAGGATCTCTTTCATCTCTTCTTCTTAATGTATATTCCATTATAATATCAGATTCAGCCTCTAGATGGGATAATAATCTTCCATCTCCAACTCTGTTATGATACGCAACCATAGCTCTTACCTTTTTATCGACCCACCCTATATCCCCTTTATCCATATGCTTGAACAATTCACTATCATCGCCCATTATAGGCGGCATCAACAAACCTCTTTCATTAAGATGAGCCATCATCACAGTATATATTTTCTTATCATAACTATCCTGATCATTTAAACTTTCTACAGTTAATTCTCTACAATCCATAAATAGGTTATAATGATCCAATCCTTCTAACTCCCTTAAAAAATTCTCTAATACGCCATCTTTAATTCCCCTAAGTTCATGCCTTTCCAGATCACCATACCCTACTGTACTATGCCTCCCTTCTGATATTAAGTTACTATTAAACTTAATCTCCCATCTGATTTCAGGATGCCAATAACTTCTATACTCATTAACATAACTAAACTGATAACCTATCTCATACATATCGGTTCCATCACTTAACTTATAACCGAAGAAAGATTGAAACTCTATAGGTGGATTTT
>JBDRQV010000063.1:0-4833 GCA_043826105.1 Nanobdellota archaeon
TAGACAATGGCTATCATACGATAGAGATCAAAGCGACAAACCTGATTGCTCAAAGAACATTCACGATCAACTTTACTATAGACAGAACTCTTCCAACAATCTATATTGATGACACAATTGACAATTTAGTAAGCAACCCAACAATAATGATAAATGGAACATATGTTGAACAAAACCTTCAGTCAATAACAGTAGATGGAACCATATTGACAGCTGCAGAAATTGATACTGTAAATCATAAATTTAGAAAAACCATAACAATTCCATCAACAAAAACAATAATAGCATCAATAATAGATAAAGCAGGAAGCACAGCACAAGACACAATAACAATTACACTGATGACCGGAGAACCATCATTAGTCATAAATGCGATGCCTAGTATCATAGCTGAAACAACATATACGATAACTGGGACCACAGAAGCAAATGCCGACATGATATTTAAGGTAAACAACGGCGCACCTATCCTTCTTACATCACAACCAGATGGAACATTCTCTCAACTACTGACCTTAACCCAAAACATAAACAACAAGATAAACATAACAGTAACAGATCAGGCAGAAAGGACAAAGACAGTAACAAAAGAAATCTATGTTGATAAAGCAGGCCCAACAATTGTATGGGATCAGACATCTCCTGTTGCTGCAACAGGAAGCTATACTCAGCTTAAGATAACCTTTGATGATATCTCACCAATTGATCAGACCTCGATCAATCTGACATTAAACACAGCAAAGATAGACAACTATGTATTGGATAATAAAATATTGACATATGATATGTCTAATCTTCCAGGCGGCCATTATGAGGTTATGATAAGCGTAAATGATACTCTCAAAAATCAGATGGCAGCAGCAAAATGGTCATTTGACATTAACAATCAGTCACCAAGCATAACGATAGAATATCCAGACAGCACATTTATCAGTGAATTAAGGCCCACAATAAGGATAAATCTGGGTAATAGCGATAGGGTTCCGGAAATTTCAAAATTAAAATATTCAGGGGGAGAGATAACACTTATACCTCTCTCACCGATTGCAAATCCATATCGTTATCAGCCAGATCAGGATTTATCAGAGAATATACTCTATGAATTTACAGTGACAGCATGGAAATATAACAACAAAGCAAACTTGACAAAAACTTTCTCTGTAGACAGGTCAGATCCATCCATAACAATCGATGAATTATCGCTGCCTAGAGTGACAAACGCATCAGCTATTGATGTATATGGTACATATGTTGAAGACAATCTGGAATCGATAACTGTCAATGGCATAGCAGTTCTACCAACAGATATAGATGATCTAAATCAAGAATTCACAGCAAGAAACATACCATTACAATCACCTCTTACTCAAATAACAGCAGTTATCAAAGATAAGGCAGGGCGTGAAAATAATGATATAAAGATGGTCCCAGTAGATAGAACACCCCCGATATTCAATATAACATGGCCAGAACAAGCACAGATATTCGCATTAGATAATATCCCTATCACATTCGAATCAGAAGAAAATGCCACTTTATACATTAATGGGATATTAAAAGGAACGTTTGACAACACAGGAGAAATTACTATTTACAACTTCCCATTGTCTTCAGGCAACAATACATTATATGTGACTGTTAAAGATGAAGCCCAAAACCCATCTTATCAGGAATTAAAAGTTTATTATGATGATGTTAATCCAGTGATATCAAATATCAAGCCAAACATACCTCAAAACACAGCACCCATTTCGATTGCAGTGACGATAGAAGATGCCTCACCAATAACAAACGTAACAATAACTATAGATGATACTCCGGAATTTTATTATGATGTACCTTTGGCAGATATACCTTTCCTACACCTGGGAATAGTGGAATTTTATCCTACAGATAACTCAACTTATACAATAACTATAACAGCAAAAGATATTTTTGATAACACTCAAACAGCACAACAAACCTTTGTTTATGATACAGATATACCTAATCAACCGATCTTTAATCTGGAAAACAGGATATTGAACTACTCTGATCCAACACTGACATTCACATATTCAGAAGATGTCAACCTACCAACATTGAACATAACAGCAGCATTACAATCTTCAACACCTACAGAATATAATTATGATGTAGGGACATTAGCAGACAACATCTACAACATCGGCATATCTGCATCAAAAGTAGTCGGAAGCGGAGCAGTAGGCATATATCCATTTACATTTACGATAGATACGACAGATCCGATAGCCACCATAACAGATGCTCCAGAATTATCTACCTCACAGCAGATCCATATCTCTGGAACCTGTTCTGATAACTTAGCACCAGACAGCCAATTAGAGATTATTATCAAAGAAGGCACTTTCAATATTACTGCAGACTGTGTTTCAGGAATATTCTCAGAAGACTTTATCTTAAGCGAAATAGATGGAGACAAATTAGTGCAGATCATCATAAAAGACTGGGTAAACAATACATACACAACCAGCAAGACAATAAGATTAGATACAAGCGTGCCTTACATAATCATAGATCAGATAATTGCTGATGGAATCACAGTTCCACCATACTCAACAAACAGTTCACAGGTAACGATAAACGGAAGGTTTATCGAAGATAATCTTGACACCATAAAGATAATGATAAATGGTATTGTTCAGGCAGCACCGATAACATATATAGCAGAAGCCTTCCATGTTACATTAAACCTTCAAGGAAATATAGGTCAAGAAACTCTTAACAATATAGAATTTACAATAAATGACACATCTGGATTAAACTCAACAACGTATCTAAACATAACAAAAGACCTAAGAGGGCCGCAAATAACAGAAATACAGCCGCCTACTTTATCTTCCTCTACTTCAACACCTCAGATAAACATCACAACAAATGAATTAGCTTCATGCACTATCTCTTACACTACTCAAGGTGGCCAGCCAGCTGCATTAAGCTTTACTCAAACAGGACTTGTCAACACAGTAACCTTGATCGGTGGCCTAAGATATAATCCAGAGATAGAGGAAGGAATTAACTCAACACTCCATACGGTCTGCACAGACAAGTTCAATAATATTGCAGTATATGACTACATTTTCACTATCGACTTAAAACAACCACATATATTGAATATAGCTCAAACAAACAGCAACTACGAATTTATCACATATACTCTAACATCCAGAGATTATATAGTATTTGGAACAGACGCAAGAACATCATTGAATGTAACTACAAACGAATCAACTACTTGCAGGTACAGCACAACCACAACCTATTTTGACATGATGGAAAACACATTCTCAAATGGCAATTATCAAAAGCAGCACCTCTCACCACTATTAGACCTAAACCCATCAAACACATATTATGTGGCATGTAAAGATGGTGCAGATAACATAGCTCCAACATGGACAGTCAACATACAATACTCTCTAACCTATGTATTAGGTATTGCTCAAGGTGACCATAAGGGATTGACATCAGGTTATGTTACGATAAGCAACCCGATAATATACCTGATAACATCACAGCCAGCGATATGTACAGTAGATTCTGACAATGTCTTCATAAATACAGGAACAGGTATCAGTTCTGGCCTGACTTCAGTCCAGCAAGGTGATAAGTATATACATTCAGCAACATTGTCAAAAGCAGATGGTTCAGGATTGATTGATAAGTCTGATTATAAGGTAAATATAACTTGTGACCCTATCGCATCAGGCATAAATAATAATTCGATTGAGATTGACTTTACGACATGGTATGAAGGTCCAAAAGCCACTCAGATATTCATAAACGGAGAAGAAGTACCTGAAGGATCTATACTTTATTCTGATGACATAACAAGTTTGATAACAGGCTATGTTATAATCGACACCCCGATAGAGGCCAGCAATATTGAAGACTGCTTCAACAACAAACTTGACAAAGCAGAGACAGATATTGATTGTGGTGGGATATGTCCTGGTTGTCCAGTTGGAAAACAATGTAACGATGATGATGACTGTGTTTCATATATACTATGTGATGGAGGCACATGCAAACTACCATGAAAACAAAACTATTGTTGTTAATGCTAGTATTATTGGTAGGTTGTTCATCATTACCTATCGGTCCAAAACCAGAGATAACAGTGGTATACGATTTTCCAGTAAATTCAACAATAGATGGAAAACCAGTTTTTAATGGCAGCATAACCCCTATATCAGTTAGCGGAATAATGGGCATCATGGATGATGTCGATTTAGAGGCTTCTTTCCAGGATAATGATCGTACAATCATGTTCGAGCCTGCCGAGGATCTGCCCAAAGGCAACTATACCTTTACTGTCCAAGTACAAGGCATAAATGGAATATGGGGGGGATTCCTACAGACAAATCTTGTTGTTGAAAGACAAGCCATAAACATAACTATAATACAGCCGCCATTTGGCGTATCTTACAAGTCAGAATATGATGTTATAATCACTACACTATTGCCAGCTCAATGCAAATGGAGCTATGGCGACCAATCATATTCCTTGATGGTAAATGAGTTCACATCAACTGGTACAACACACACCATCCAAAACTTCAACAGGCCAGCTGCAAATATATATGTAGGTTGCAATGTATCTGAAGAAAATAAGTCTGAGGAGATATACTATAAGAACTTCAACATTTACGTAGATTCAACACCGCCTATAATAAACTATCAGCACGCAGATGATATATTGCAGTATCTGCCAGGCGGCATCTTATTGACTACATTGGTCATCAATACAGATGACGAAACAGTATGCAGGTATTCTTCAGATTCTTCATTGTATAATTATGATCAGATGAT
>JBDRQV010000064.1:0-8451 GCA_043826105.1 Nanobdellota archaeon
GTCGAGGTTTTAGGGACATCGATAAAAGCGATACAAGATGGTGAGGATAGGCAAAAATTCAGGCAATTGATGAATGATATAGGCGAGCCTGTCCCTCAAAGTGATATAGTAACAAATCTTAATCAGGCAAAAGAGTTTGTAAAAAAAGTTGGTTTTCCTGTAGTCATAAGGCCTGCTTACACATTGGGGGGTACAGGTGGAGGCATAGCTTATGATGACAAAGAGTTAGAGGTGTTCATAATATCCGGGTTGCAGCTTAGCCCTATCCATCAGATATTGTTAGAAGAGGCTATAATGGGATTAGATGGTTGGGGAGAGTTTGAGATGGAAGTCATGCGTGATAAAAATGACAATTGCATCATCGTCTGTCCAATGGAAAACTTTGATCCTATGGGAATACATACAGGTGAGAGCATCGTTACAGCACCTACACAAACATTGAATGATCATGATTTTCAGACATTAAGGACTTCTGCTATAAAGATAATAAGGGCATTGAAAGTAGAAGGGGGATGTAATATCCAGTTTGGTATGAACTATGATACTGGAGATTATAGGATTATCGAGGTCAATCCAAGGGTTTCCAGGTCATCAGCTCTAGCTTCAAAAGCAACAGGGTATCCTATAGCAAGGATCGCTGCTAAGATTGCAATAGGAATGACTTTAGATGAGATCCCAAATGATGTTACAAGAGAGACAAAGGCTTGTTTTGAACCTACCATCGATTATATTGTAATAAAAATTCCAAGATGGCCGTTTGATAAGTTTAATACAGCAGATAAAAGGATAGGGACACAGATGAAATCAACAGGAGAGACAATGGCTATCGGAAGGACATTTGAAGAAGCCTTACAAAAAGCCATACGCTCTTTAGAAGTTGGAAGATATGGGTTGGGCCATGATCCAAAAGATAAAACGTGCACTGATAAAGAAAAGATAATGCAAAACCTAAGGGTTGCAACACATAAGCGGGTGATGTACATAAGGGATGCTTTAAAGATCGGCATGTCAGTTGATGACATCCATAAATTAACAGGAATAAATAAATGGTTTTTAGAGAAAGTTAAGAACGTCTATGAATTAGGGAATAAGACAGAGTTTACTAAAGAATCTATATTAGAAGCAAAGAAAAACGGCTTTTCAGATGTTCAGATTGCAAACATAACCAAAAAAACAGAGGATGAAGTGAGAAAGTTCAGGATAGATAGTAATATCATCCCTACTTACAAGATGGTAGATACATGCGCTGCTGAGTTTAAGGCTTATACACCATATCTTTACTCAACTTATGAAACAGAGGATGAATCATGCCCTACTGATAATGATAAGAAAGTGATAATTGTAGGCAGCGGCCCAATAAGGATCGGTCAGGGGATAGAGTTTGATTATGCATGTGTGCATAGTGTTTTTGCTTTAAGGGAGATGGGATATGAGGCAATCACAATCAATAATAATCCTGAAACTGTCTCAACAGATTTTGACACTTCGGATAAGCTATACTTTGAACCTCTGACATATGAAGATGTATTGAATATTATCGAGAGAGAAAAACCATATGGTGTCATATTACAATTTGGCGGACAAACTCCGATCAATATGGCTATAAAACTTCATAAAGCAGGAGTCAATATATTAGGGACACATCCTGAAAGCATAGATCTTGCAGAAGACAGGAAGAAGTTCGGACAGATATTGAAAGAACAGGATATCCCTTCTGCACCATGGGGTACAGCGATGTCTGTTAAGGAAGCATTGACTATCGCAAATGGCATAACATATCCTGTATTGGTCAGGCCCAGTTATGTTTTAGGCGGAAGGGCTATGCAGATTGTAGATAGTGATGCAGAACTTATAAGCTATATGAAGGAAGCTGTTGATGTAAGTCCAGAGCATCCTGTATTGATAGATAAATATCTTTCTGCAGCTGTTGAGATCGATGTTGATGCTTTATGCGATGGTAAGAATGTTTATGTTGCTGCAATAATGGAACACATAGAAGAAGCTGGCGTACATTCTGGTGATTCAGCTTGTGTTTTACCTCCGCAAAATATTTCAGATGAACTTAAACAAAGAGTTATAGATTATACAACTAAGATTGCTCTGGCTTTGAAAACAATAGGCTTGATAAATATACAATATGCTATAAAAGATGATGTTATCTATATTCTAGAAGCTAATCCAAGGGCATCAAGGACTGTCCCTTATGTAAGTAAATCAATAGGAATACCTTTGGCAAAGATGGCTACAAAGATTTTATTAGGAAAAACATTAGATGAGTTAGGGTTAAGGGAGTATAAAGAACCAAATTTTGTCTCAGTAAAAGAAGTGGTTTTTCCATTCTTGAAGCTTAAGGGAGTAGACCCTGTTCTGGGTCCAGAGATGAAGTCAACTGGCGAAGTGATGGGCATAGCTGATACATTTGAAAAAGCATTTTTCAAGGCAGAGGCAGCAGCTTATTCAACATTGCCTTCAAAAGGGAATATACTCCTTTCAATCGGTACAGACGAGGATAAGCAATCAGTAATCCCTCTTGCAAAAATCTTAGTTGAATTAGGGTTCAAGCTTTATTGCACAAGGAGTACTAGTGATCTTTTAAAGTTACATGGCATAAATAATGTTCAAGTTCCAAAGATAAGGGAAGATCCTATGTTGTTGGAAATGATGAAAAAACAAGAGCTTCAACTGGTCATCAATGTACATAGGGGAAGTTATCCTAAAAGTGATTCAGCAAGGATAAGAAGAGAATGTGTCGAATTGAATATCCCTTATATAACTACGATGACAGCTACAAAAGCAGCGGTAAGGGCTATCAAAGCTTTGGTCAATGATAACATATCAGTCAATTCATTGGGTGAATATTATAAGGGGTTTAAAAAATGATAAAGTTTATATATAATCATGCTCTAGGAAACCTAGAAAAGGGGTGGACAAATGGAATTTAAAGGAAGAGATATAATATCCATAAGAGATTTTTCTAAGTCAGAGATATTGCATATACTTAGCGTTGCTAAGAAACTGGAGACTAAGTTTGATAATAATCTTCTGAAAGGGAAGATTTTAGCTTCATTGTTCTTTGAACCATCTACAAGGACGAGATTAAGCTTTTATTCTGCAATGCAGCGTCTGGGCGGTTCAACATTAGGGTTTGCTTCTTCAGCATCAACATCTATCAAAAAGGGAGAAAGTTTGTTTGATACCATAAAGATGGTGGAACAGTATGCTGATGCAATCGTAATAAGGCATCCTGGAGAAGGTGCAGCAAGAGTTGCTGCTGATGCAGCATCAATACCTGTAATAAATGCAGGAGATGGATCTAATCAACACCCTACTCAGACATTGCTTGACCTTTATACTATCCAGAAGACCAAGGGAAAATTGGATAATATATCGATCGGTTTTTGCGGTGATCTAAAATTCGGAAGAACAGTACATAGTTTGGCTGAAGCATTGACAATGTTCGGTGCAGAGATGCACTTTATTGCACCGCCTGAATTGCAGATGCCTGAGCAATATCTTGAAGAACTTAAAGAGAAAAAGATAAAGTTCAAGCAGACAGCCAATCTTAAGAATGCTGTACCTAATCTTGATGTACTTTATATGACAAGGATACAGCAGGAAAGATTTGCAGATCCTTTGGAATATCAAAAAGTAAAAGATGTCTATAAGATTGGCCTGGATATACTAGATAATGCAAAGAAAGACCTTAAGATAATGCATCCTTTGCCCAGAGTAGAAGAGATCAAGACAGAACTGGATGAAACACCAAATGCTGTATATTTTCAACAGGCAGGAAATGGTGTTCATGTAAGAAAAGCTTTGTTAGCTTTGGTATTAGGTGCAGAAAAATGACTAAAGAATTAAAGATATCAGCGATAAAAGAGGGTACAGCAATAGACCATATCATACCTGAAAATGTTTTTAAGATTGCAGACCTATTAAAACTAAAAAATCATAAAGATGTTGTTACAGTCGCTACTAATCTGACGAGCAAGAAGATGGGTAAGAAAGGCATCATTAAGGTCGGTGGCAGAGGCCTGACAGAGGAAGAAGTAAATAAGATCGCTTTGCTTGCTCCAGATGCTACAGTCTCAACAATAAAAGATTTTGAAGTTGTCAAAAAGATAAGGTTAAAGCTTCCTGAAGAAGTGTATAATATTCTTCAATGCTACAATTTAGGTTGTATAACTAATAAAGAGAGGATTCCGACTAAATTTGAGGTAGTCAATAAGTCACCTTTGAAGATAAGGTGTATCTATTGTCAGAGGATTCAGGAAGAGATTAAGGTAAAATGATTTCAACAGAATTTTGTGGGATACATTTCTCTAATCCCACAGTTCTTGCTTCTGGTATTTTAGGAACATCAGTTGACCTGATGAAAAGAGTTGTTGCTAATGGAGCAGGTGCTGTAACGACCAAATCAATAGGACCTGTTGAGAGGGAAGGAAATAATAATCCTTCTGTTATTGAGATTACCGATGGGATATATAATGCAGTTGGACTGCCAACTCCAGGATATCTCAATATGGATTATGAGTTTAAAAAATGGAAAGAGATGGATGTTCCTTTGATAGTATCTGTCTATGGTTCATCTATTGAAGATTATGTTAAGATATCTAAACATATTTCAAAGTTTAAGCCAGCTATCATTGAGTTGAATATATCCTGTCCAAATAAGGCAGACGGTATGGTTTTTAGCACTTCAGTTGAATTGTCTTCTCAATTGGTTGAATCTGTCAAATCTAAAGTTTCTTGTCCAGTCATGCCTAAGCTAACACCTAATTGTGATAATATCGGTTTAATAGCTAAAGCTTGCGAAGATGCAGGAGCAGATGCAATCTGTGCGATCAATACTGTACTGAAGCAGATCAATCATCCATCTCTGGATGTTCCGTTATTGGCTTTTGGAAAAGGTGGTGTTAGCGGACCTATTATAAAGGAAGTTGCTTTGAAAAAGGTTAAGGAGATTAAAGAAAATGTTTCAATACCTATCTTAGGATTAGGCGGTATAACATATGGGGAAGATGCTATCCAAATGATACAAGCAGGCGCATCTTTAGTTGGGATCGGTTCAGGAGTTTATTTTAGGGAGATTGATATATTTAAGAAGGTTTGTGATGAGATGAAGGAGATAATGAAAAAGAAAGGATGGAAGAGTATTGGGGATATAAAATGAACTGGAAAGAATTTTTCAAACCGAATCTCTTGAAGATTATACTCATAATTATATTATCTGCCGTTGTTTTATATTATATTTATTATTCTGTTTATTCAACTTCATTTTATGTTGGAGTTTGTGCTTCTGATGGTCCATGTTTAGATTTTAAGGAATTGGCAATTAATAAAGTGATTACATTAGCTATACCTATCATATCATTAGTTTATTTATCATCATGTTTAATTGATTATATCATAAAAAAATTAAAGAAATAAAATGCATAAGATATACACAATCAAAGAAGTTAGAAGAGAAACACCTAAATCAGTTACGTTAATCCTTAATGGAAAGATAAATTATAATCCAGGACAATTTATCATGCTATGGCTTCCAGGTATGGATGAAAAACCATTTGCAGTATCTTATCAATGGTTTACTCAATTTGGGGTAACAATCGAAGAAAAAGGCAAGTTCACAAAATACATATCAGATATAAAAGAAGGGACTAAGGTTGGAATCAGGGGGCCATATGGTCATGGATTTTCTGCTGAAGATAGTTCTATCATTGTTGTTGGCGGATTGGGCATGGCTCCTGCTCTGTCTTTGATCAAGAATGTTAAAGATTCTACCATAATACAAGGGGCCAGATCAAAAGAATTTCTCTTATTTTTGAAAGATGAAGATATGTTGAAGATGATCGAGAAAAACAACAATAAGATAATCTATTGCACTGATGATGGTAGTTTTGGAATTCATGGTTTTACAACTGATGTTCTGAAGGAGACTATCAGCAAAAAAATAAAAAAGGTCTACACAGTCGGTCCCGAGATCATGATGGTCAATGTTTTTAAGATATGCGAACAGCACAAAATTAATTGTGAGGCTTCTTTAGAAAGGTATATGCGTTGTGGATTTGGGATTTGTGGTGCATGTACATGTGGCGACCAATTGGTATGTAAGGATGGTCCGGTGTTTAGCTCTGAGAAATTAAGACTCATGAAAGATTTTGGAAAAAGTGCTAAATTAAAATCAGGAAGAAAGGTTGAGTTAAAGGAATATTTTGAGTATAGGGCAAAATGAGCTTATTGATAAAAAACGGAAAAGTATTTGTAAAAGTGGGATTAATAGAGACAAATATCTATGTTGAAAAAGGTAAGATCTCTAAACTCACTAAAGAAGAAGTTGAATCTGATGATGTAGTGGATGCTTCAGGAATGACTATCCTTCCTGGATTGATAGATTCACATGTCCATTTTAGGGATCCCGGATTGACACATAAAGAAGATTTTTATACAGGGAGCAGAGCAGCTGCTAAAGGCGGTGTTACAACAGTATTGGACATGCCAAACACCATTCCCAACACAACAACTGTCAAAGCTTTGGAAGAAAAAAGAATACTGGCTATAAAATCAATAGTAAATTATGGATTTCATTTTGGGGCTGCAAAATATAATCTAGATGAGATAAAGAAAGCGAAGAATATTGCATCTGTTAAGATTTATATGGATTTAACAACAGGTGATATGAAAGTTGATGATGATATATCTATGTTGAATATCTTAAAAACTTCAAAAATAACCACTGTCCATGCTGAAGGGGAAAATGTTCTGAAGATCATTGAAATGAACAAGAAAACAAAGAATAAATTGTATCTTTGCCATATAACCACTGAGAAAGAATTAGAGTATATACAAAAAAATAAAACAGAAAAGATATTTGTTGAAGTTACACCACATCACCTATTTTTGACAATAAAAGATTATAAAAAATTAGGTGCTTTTGCAAGCATGAAGCCTATATTAAAATCACAAAAAGATCAGGATGCTTTATGGGGAGCCATTGATGAAAATATGGTAGATACTATTGCAACTGACCATGCCCCACATACAAAAGAAGAAAAAGAGAATGAAGAGCCATTTGGAGTTCCCGGTGTAGAAACTATGTTGCCTTTGCTTTTAGATGCGGTTAACAAAGGAAGGATCAGTCTTGAGAAGGTTGTTGAATTATGTTCTGAAAATCCTGCAAAGATATTTGGGATAAAGAATAAAGGCTTGATAAAAGAAGGTTATGATGCTGACTTAGTGATTGTTGACTTAAAATTAGAAAAACAAATAAAGATAGAAGAATTAGCTACCAAGTGTGGTTGGAGCTCTTTTGAGGGTATGAAATTAAAAGGCTGGCCAGTCATGACCATAGTAAATGGAAATGTTGTTTTTGATGGAAATTTTTATGATATAAAAGCTAAGGAGGTGGAGTATAATGAATAAAAGAAAAATTGCAAAGATACTTCTAGAAAAAAAAGCAGTCACATTAAATGCTAAAGAGCCTTATACTTATGTTTCTGGAATAAGGAGTCCTGTCTACTGTGATAACAGGAAGATGATAGGCTATCCTACTGAGAGAGATATGATCGTCAAGGAATATATTACTGCTATCAAGAATGTTGAATTTGATGTTTTAGCTGGTACTGCAACAGCAGGAATTCCATGGGCTGCATTTATTGCACAGAAACTTAAGAAGCCAATGACTTATACCAGAGCTGAGAAAAAGGAACATGGTGCAGGAAATCAGATTGAAGGCGCATCAATCGAGGGAAAGAAAGTTATTGTGATAGAAGATCTTATCAGCACAGGAGGTTCGAGCTTTAAAGCTGTTGAGGCATGCAGACAAAACCGTGCTGATGTTGTTATGGTTGTTGCAATCTTCACTTATGAATTTGAAAAAGCAAAGAACATATTTGAAGGAGGCAATTGTAAATATGTTACATTAAGTGATTTTTCTACTTTAGTAAAAGTTGCAAAGAAGATAGGCTATCTAGATAAAGATGAAATCAAGATAGTCATGAAGTGGAATAAATCACCAGCAGAGTGGGGACCTAAAAATGGTTTCCCAAATGCCGAACCAAAGGTGTAAAAATGAGAAAACTAACTGATAAAGAAAAGATTGCGAGAAGTATGGTCTGTTTACCATTAGACGGATTAAATACAATAGATGACATAAAATCATTAGTTGAAGAGCTAAGCCCAGTTGTCGGTCTGTTTAAAGTTGGTAAAGAAACTTTTACAAGATTTGGCCCAGAATCTGTTGAATTGGTTAGATCTTATGGTTCAGATGTTTTTTTAGACCTGAAGTATCATGATATCCCTAATACAGTTAAAGGGGCTGCGAAAGCTGCAGCTGAGTTGGGAGTTTTTATGTTTAATGTCCATGCTTCTGGCGGCAAAGAGATGATGAAAGCTGCTTTAGAAGGTGTTAAAGAAGCTAAATTTGATACAAAGCCAAAGGTTGTTGCTGTT
>JBDRQV010000065.1:0-4445 GCA_043826105.1 Nanobdellota archaeon
TCTTTAGGAGTTTTTAAATACCCCCTTAAGAAATTTTTATTAATAACTTTTATCATGTTGATTGTTAAAACTATCATAATATTCATATTGGGTGATTATATCTTGAGTGAGGTAATCCCCAGAATATTGGCGTTTTTCTAGAAATAAATTTGATCATTTATTGTTGTTTTTGTCTTTTTTATATTATATACTGTTGTTTCTATTACATACATTGCCTTGTTTTTAGGATTATAGAATGAGAATGGTTTTAGGTTCTCTTTTATCTCGATAACTTTTTTATTTTTATCTAAATAGAGCAAATCAATCGGATAAAATACAAATAACATATGTATAGGTATCATTGTCTCTTTTCTAAAATAAAATATTAAACTAATATCATTTTTTTTGGAAAACATAAGGCCAATTGTTTTGGATATAATAGATGTACATATCTTAAAATTATCTGATATGATCGTATTTTTTGTGTTATTTTTTATTGGCATTTTATCTGATCACGATAGAAGCATACCCGACAGCAGATCCATAATCATCGACTATGTCTCCGGAAGTATAATATTTCAGTAAATCGGCCCTTTTAGCACCCATTAACTTACATAATTCTAATGTAACTGCTATGGGATATTGACCGCAGATGGTTGCACCAGTTTTTTCTATATAATGTAAGAAATTTTTAGGGTCTAACTTGTTTATATTCTCTATCGCTCCTTTGTCCATATCATATAGTTTTTTTTTTATGTTTTCTTTGAATGGAAAAAAGCCATAATTCATGCCGAAGTGTGTAAAATCACTTGAGGCAATAACTATTACTTTCATCTTTAATTCTTTTATTGTTTCTGCAATTATTTTTGCAGTATCTTTGTAGTTTTTATCTGGGGAAGCTATCATGGGCATTATTTTCAATCTGTCTGATATGTTCTTATTAATGAACTGAAGAAATGGAATCTGAACCTCAATACTATGTTCATTATTATGCGCTCCCTCATCTTGTTCTATCCCTTTTTCAATCAGTTTTTTACCAAATTTTTTATCTGTTTTTACTAGACCTAATGGCGTTTCCCAATCTTCTAATGATATACATGTTGGAAAACCAGAATGCGATAACCCTATCATGATGTACAAATCAGGCAGTTTTGCTTCAGCGATCTCTTTATATGTCCAAGCAGCACATGGTCCTGAATATGGGTAGCCAGCATGTGGAGAAATGGCCCCAATTATCTCTTTGTCTTTTTCTTTTTTAGGTAGTTTTCCTGGACCAAATTCTGATAGAAATGAATCTTTTATCTGTTCTTCTAGCTTATGGGGGTAATCAGAGTAGAATTGTCCTGCGACAATCGGTTTTCTTGTCATAATAAAGAATAAATAAATGAAATATAAAAAAGTTATGTTAATACCTGTAGTGCTCTGATTTATACGGGCCATCAACTTTTACGCCAATATACTCTGCCTGTTCTTTTGTCAGTTTTGTTAATTTAGCACCTAATTTATCCAGGTGTAGTCTTGCAACTTCTTCATCGAGGTCTTTTGGCAGCATATAGACTCCTATTTTATGTTCTTTTTCCCATAAACTTATCTGAGCAAGAACTTGGTTAGTAAAAGAGTTGCTCATCACAAAGCTAGGGTGACCGGTTGCACAACCAAGATTAACGAGCCTTCCTTCTGCTAATAAGTAGATTGAATGACCATCGGGAAAAGTGTATCTATGTACCGGACATTCACTTCCCTTTATCTGTTCTTTTTTTATTCCTGGCCATTTTTCTAATTTGGCAACTTGAATCTCATTATCAAAATGACCTATATTACATACTATTGCCTGATCCTTCATCTTGCTCATATGTTCTGCTGTAATAATCTCCATGTTTCCTGTTGTAGTAACATATATATCTGCATGTGGGAGGGCATCTTCAATAGTACATACTTTTAATCCTGCCATACATGCCTGTAATGCACAGATAGGGTCTATCTCACTTACCATAACTCTTGCTTTTTCATTCTTTAATGACTCAGCAGATCCTTTACCAACATCACCATATCCGCAGACCATGGCTGTTTTTCCGGAGATAAGCACATCCATGGCCCTTTTTATTCCATCTGTTAAAGAATGTCTGCAACCATAGATGTTATCGAATTTGGATTTGGTTACAGAATCATTCACATTTATTGCAGGAAACAATAGTTTTCCTTGCTCTAGCATTTGATAAAGCCTATGTACTCCAGTTGTTGTTTCTTCAGAAACACCCTTTATCTCTTTTGCTATATTGCTCCATCTTTCTTTATCATTTTTATAAGCTTCTTTTAAGCAGATCATAAGTTCTTTAAAATCTTCTCCTTCTTCACTATAATCTTTTTCCAGAATAGATGGATCTTTTTCAATCTCTACTCCTTTGTGTATCATTAAAGTGGCGTCTCCTCCATCATCAACTATCAAATTTGGACCTTTATTTCCAAAATCTAATGCTTTTTCAGTGCACCACCAGTATTCCTTTAATGTTTCTCCTTTCCATGCAAACACAGGTATTCCTGCTTTGGCTATAGCTGCTGCAGCATGGTCTTGTGTTGAGAAGATATTACACGATGCCCATCTTACTTCAGCACCTAGTTCAACCAAGGTTTCTATCAACACAGCTGTCTGTATTGTCATATGCAACGATCCCATTATTCTGGCACCATTTAATGGTTTTTTAGGTCCATATTTCTTTCTTGTAGCCATCAGTCCGGGCATCTCTTTTTCAGCTATTCCTATCTCCTTTCTGCCAAAATCAGCCAATGCTATATCTTTTACTTTATAATTTTTAGTTTCATCCATTTGTATCACCTTCTTTAGTTAATATTGTTTTATTAATATACTTTTTCTTTATTTTTATTGAATTTGTCCAATAATTACATTAAAAATTGGACAATTAACGAAATATTTATATATATGTTGGACGATTAAATTCTTATGGATCTTGATAAGAAAGATTTGGCTGTCATATCTATCCTAAAAGAAGACTCTAGAAAATCTATAAGGGAAATTGCTAAACAGACAGGTATAAGGCCAAGTACTGTTCATCAGAGATTGACACAGCTTAAGGATAAAGGAGTTATTGAAAAATTTACTTTGAAGTTAGACAATAAGTCTGTCGGTGAGAATTTTATAGTTATATTGTTGATAAAAACAAAACCATCTTCATTAATAGATAAAAAGATTATAGATGATAATCATGTAAAAGAGGTTTTTGGCATTACTGGAGAATATGATCTTCTCTTAAAATTAAAGTTTAAGGATATTGAAGAGTTTAATGAGTTTATACTTAAGTTTAGGAAAGAACAACAAGTTGTAACAACTTTAACTACAGTTGTTACAGCAACAATAAAAGAAGAAATATGACGTTTATATTGAGCTAGGATATTTGCTGACACCCCCAATGAGATGTTAATTCTCCTCAAATGTCCTGGCTCTTTATTTTTTTCTTTTTCCAAAAATCTTAGTACCGATCCTTACCATGTTTGAGCCTTCTTCTATAGATATCTTATAAGAATCAGACATACCCATTGAAAGAAGATCCATATCGACATTAGGTATGTTTTGTTTTTTTATCTTGTCAAATAATTGTTTTGTTAGTTTGAAGTAGGGTCTTAGATCTTCTGGATCATCTGAAAAAGGAGCCATGGTCATTAAGCCTTTTATTTGGATGTTGGGTAATTTTGATATCTCTTTTATAATGTATATAGCTTGTTCAGGCATCATTCCATCTTTGTTTGGTTCTTTACCTGAATTTATCTCAATCAAGATCGGCATAACTTTGTCAATGGCTTTTGATCTTTTATCAATTTCTTTTGCTAATCTTAAAGAATCAACAGTTTCTATCATGTCAAATATTTTTATAGCTTGCTTTACTTTATTTGTCTGTAGGTGACCTATACAATGAAATTTAACTCTTCCTCTTAATTTTTGATATTTTTCTTCTGCTTCTTGGATATAATTTTCTCCAATTATCTTAATTCCAGAATCAATCACTTCTTCTATCTCTTTAATAGAACGAGTTTTAGTAGCAGCAACCAAATTTACATCATTGGGGATGCTCTTTTTTATCTCTTTTAGATTATCTTTTAGAAAATTCTTTGACTTTTCTAAACCTTTTTCATTATCATTCGAAAGTTTAATTGACATCTTTTATCAATCTTTTAAGTTCTTCTTTATCAATATTATCTAATCTTGCACCAATCTGTTCAACAACCTTTGAAGAGAAATAACTTCCGATATGGCCGCTTATTTTTAGGCTGTATTTTTTAGATATTCCGAACAAAACACCAGCAGCGTACATATCCCCTGCTCCTGTCGTGTCTTTTGCTTTTGTTTTATAGGCAGGAATTGAATATATGATATTGTCTTTTTTTATGAATGACCCATGCTGACCTATTTTAACTATCGCTATATCTGTGATTTTAGCTATTTCATCCAAAGC
>JBDRQV010000066.1:0-2166 GCA_043826105.1 Nanobdellota archaeon
TCAAGATTCAGGATGGAGATGCTTGGAATCATGTTCTTTGGTATGGGTATGCAAAAGGCATTCACAGGACTTCTTCAACCAGCTATGCAGATGGTAGGTATATTTGATTTAATGAACCAGACTTTAGGGATATTGTTCTTACCTACAGCATTATGGATACTTGATAATATAATGTTGCCTATGATGGACTGGTTCACTAATATGAGTCCAGAGATGCAGGGAGTGATAGGTGCATTCACCGTGTTGGGTGCATTACTTGGTTCATTCCTTGCTATTGGTGGTACGATGGTATTAGGGATAAGTTCTATAACACAGGCATTAATATCGTTTGGTGTTAGTGCTGCAGCTATTCAGAGTTTCTTTACAGGATTAGGTGCAATATTAGGTGCGGCATTCCTTCCAGTAACTGCTGCTATTATTGCAGCCATATTTTTATGGACAACTAATTTTGGAGGATTCAGAGATTTCTTAAAAGCTAATTTTAGTATTGCTTTAAAAGGTATTACTGATACATTTAAAAATGCAAGTAATTTAATAATGGGGATATTCGGTTTACTAACTGCAGCACTTAGTGGTGATTGGGATCTTGCATGGAAACTGATGGTTAATGTATTCAAGAATTATATAATGATGGTTGTTAATATTCTTACTACTGCTATTTCAGTAATGGTTAATTCTATAATTTGGCTTATCAATACTTTAAAAGATAATGTTATGAATGGAGTTAATTTTGCATTAACAGCACTCCAAAAAGTAGGGATTGGTGGTGGTGCTATAGATGTAGGGAATATTGGAAATATCCAAAGGTCATCTGTAGATAATCTTATTGGAGGGATAGGTTCTAAACTTGATTCGTTCTTAGGTACTGGTGCAGGTGGAAATAATAATATGAATGTTAATGTCAATGTCAATGCACCTAAAGACTTTGATGTTATTGCGAGGACTGAATAATGGCATCTACAAAATATAATGCAAATATATCACAAGGCGGAACTAATGTTGATATAATGCTTGAGAAGATTGAAGATGATTTTAATAAGCAATTAGTTGATGTAGTATTGCCAAAACAAGGAACTCCAGATACAATAATTATTGATTTGAAAAAATTAAAAAGAGCAGTAACATTGACTGGTTGGTTAGAGGATTCTGCTGGTTCATCTGCTTTGACAAAAAGAAGTTCTTTAGTAACTTTGATGCAGACTCAGGGATTAAAGACATTGACTTGGAATGATACTCCAGGAGGAGGTAGTCAAATATCATTGCAAGGTAATATCAATTCATGCAAGATAAGTCAGATTCCAGAAAGAAGAGGAGATGATGGTTCAGATACTCAAACATTCATAGTACAGATGATATTTTTTGTAGGAACAATATCGAAAGGTTAGAATGGTAGATTATAAGAAATATTTGATAGGGATATTGACTGTTCTAGTTTCATTATCTATTATCTATGTAACTTTTAATGATGATTTAAGAATAAGGATTGATAATGATAAGAGTACATTCTATGTCTATGATTCTGGTTGGAAAGTAGCTGGAAGAGAATATAATAGGATATTTGACGGAAGCAAGATAGTCAATAGGATACTTGACAGCATAAAGATAAAAGAATATCATAATGCTAATTCAAACACTATGACTATTACAAGGACTACAAAATACTCAAAAGGGATGATTATAGAAGATGTTTATCTGTTTGATGGAGATGATAAGACTAAAGAGAACTTTCCTATAAAGCATAAAGTTACTATAATAAATGGCACTGATTATATTTATAGATATACTGTTGATGACCTTAAAGAAACTGGAGTTAAAAGAAAACTTACAGGAGAGACTGAATTGTCATTTGGCATGAACATGAAAGTTACTCTTGAAAAAGGATATAGATGGGCGTGGATAGGGTATCCTTATGGTTCAGACAGCTTATCAGCACAGTATGACATAACCTCAGATTATCAAACATTTGATGTAAGATTGTTTGATCCAGTAAGCAATGGAATTAATATCACTATATTGCAAGATGGACTTGAAGCAAACAGAACTTATGAATTGGAGACAACAGCAAATATAACAATCATTACAAATTCTTCAAGCATAATCTGTTTGGATGTAGATCATGTAGATTTTGGAGTAAACTATAGTTGTATAGTCGGAGAGTTCAATACA
>JBDRQV010000067.1:0-2502 GCA_043826105.1 Nanobdellota archaeon
TGGAGATACTGAATCTGGGGCTATGGATGAAGTTGAAAAAGCAATTATGGGCATGGTAGATAAAAAAGAATCTGATTGATGATATGGAATAACAAAACATTTATAAAGCAACAAATAAATATCTAGGTTAAATAGGGGTGGTTGTGTATGCCTGATTATGGGCAATGTGACCTTTGTAAAAAAGGCAACTTAAAATTTTTAGGAAAAAAAGTGGTGGCTAATACAGATTATGATATAGTAAAATGCGATCAATGCGGTCATGAGATCGCTAAGAGAGTTGAATGATTATGGCAGGAGAAAAGTCAATACAAAATATCGAAGCAGAAGGAGCAAAGAAATGCCCTGAATGTGGAAGCAAAGATCTTGTCAAAAAAGACAATGAGATCTACTGCAAAAAATGCGGTTATGTTTTAGACTAAATAATTGAAAAATTGTTTTTCTTATAGGTAAATTTATATCGTCTGGATTGAACAAAAAAAATTAAAATTTCTCAAAAAGTTTATATTCTACTGAACCTAACATATAATGGGACTTATCGGTCTTGAAGCACAGCATACATCTCCAGAAGTATGACAATGGCAATTAGTATCATCACAATCTGCACTATTAGTCACATATCCTGATGGTTTAACACATCTACATATTGGAACAGCGATTGACCCATAACCATCATTATCTGCATCTTGGTAAAAAGTACTGCAACCAGAAATAGCTCCACCTTCATCAATACTTCCATCGCAATCATTATCTATACTATCACAACTTTCTGTCGCCCCAGGATGTATCGCATTGTTATAATCATTGCAATCAACATCTTCAGAATAACCATCATTATCCATATCTACATTAATGATAGTGATAGCACTATACAGACTATTTATCTCATCAGCAGATAATGTTCTGTTGTAGATCATTAGATTATCTATACTTCCTTTAAAAGGATATTTCAAACTATTGCTAAACTTACCAATACCTATCTTCACATTATAGTCAGTATTAGCTCTATCTATGGGTCCATTAGGATCTGTTTCCCCCACACCATTTAGATAGGTAGTTACGTCCCCAGTATCCCTATCGTATACAACTGCTACATGATACCATGTATCTTTAGCCAATGCCTGTCGATTATGTATTCCCTGGATTTTATTTGATCCCCCATCACCTGAAAAGAAGATAATTCGATTATTAGTGTCTATGCCAAATTGAAAAGGATGTTTGGTAGCACCAGAAGTTCCTTCATCCATCTTTGTAACTAAGTATTGGTATGTAGATAGTTGGCCTAATTTGATCCATGCAATAATTGTCATATCTCCGGCAATATCAAAATTAGTTTCATTTGGTATCATTATATAATCATTAACACCATTATCAAAAACTAATGCATCGCCAATTGCTCCTTGTAAATATGTCACACTACCAGTTATTATTCCATCATTTCCATTTCCGCTTTTATCATCTGCATTTCCATCAAAATCATAGTAAGCCAATAAGCTTGAATCTCCTAAAGGTTCATCTGCTTCATCTTCTATATCCGGAGTATGATCGATAATATTATTATTTTGAACTGAAGCATATACCCATTCAATCTCTTCAGGAGATAATGCCCTATCATACAACCTTAGATCATCTATCTTACCATCAAAAGTATAATACCATTGATTGTTAAATTTAGTCCTGCCAACTTTCACATCATAATCAGTATTAATTCTATCACCTATAGGTCCGTCATCAGAAATATATCTTTCCCCTACACCATTTAGATAGGTAGTTACGTCTCCAGTATCCTTATCGTATACAACTGCTACATGATACCATGTATCTTTAGCCAATGATTGTGCATCATATATTCCTCCAACAGAGTCAGTACCATCACCTGAGTAAAACAATACCTTATTTGTAGAGGTTATATAAAATTGGAATGGATGATTGGCAGCACCAGAGGTTCCTTCATCCATCTTAGAAATTATATATTGGGTTTTGTCCAGCCTGTCTAATTTGATCCATGCTGTAATAGTCATATCACCTGTAATATCATAATCAGATTCATTTGATATGATTAAATAATCATTAATTCCATCAAAGTCTGCTGCAGATCCTATTTTACCTTCTATAGCAATAGGACATGATGCACCTAAACAAGTTGCTTGACCACTATATGGATCATCAGCATCATCAAAGTCTAACCATAATTTTGATTCAACTTCTCCATCACAATCATTATCTAATCCATCTGCAATCTCATAACCTAATGCATTATAGGGTGAAATATAAGTATTGATCTCACAGTCTTCACATAAAGTATAAGTCAAGCAATATCCATTATTCTCAAATAAGAAAATACTGCTGTCACACTCTTCATCAACATCAACTATTCCATCATGGCATGATCCAGATATACATTCGCAGTTCATACTGCAATATTCCCCAACAGAGCAATCGCTATCATTTACACAACCATTATTACAATCCTCTGAACATGTTCTTATATAATTATCCTGTATA
>JBDRQV010000068.1:0-8953 GCA_043826105.1 Nanobdellota archaeon
GGATTTTCTAAAACATCATCAAAACCTTCTGATAAGTCAGGAACAATAGCTAAACTGTCTATCACTTGCATCCCAGCTAGGTCTGCAAACACATTTATCATCCTATTTATCTTATCTTCTAATGATCTCCCCATTCTCCAACTAAATTACAGTTTATCTTTTAAATCTTTTCATTTTAACTACTGTTAAATAGTCTATAAATCTCAAGAAAGATTATACCATTCATAAAAAATAAAGAAAAATTTAAAAAACAGTTAAAACAAATAAAAATTGAAAAAAAATCAGTTAAGATTGATTCTTTTAAGTTAATCAAAAGCACTCTAATGCCCGATGGGCCAGTTTATGAGGATTTAATTGATTATAAGTTAAAAGTTTGATCTTATTCAGCTTGTCCTAATTCAACATTTTCAGCTTTTGGGCCTCTGTCTCCTTGCACTACGTCAAATGTGACAGTATCGTTTTCATTTATAGTGACGCCTTCTTTTAGGCCAGACTGATGAACAAAGTATTCTTTGCCGTCTTCACCACTTATGAATCCAAAACCTTTCATTTCATTGAAAAATTTTACAGTTCCTTTCATTTTTTTGCCTCCATTTATGTTTACCAGAAAGATAATCTATCTTACCAAATTTTTTGATGAGAATTTGCGATGATCTTCTGTTATACTACTGAGATATCAGCTTTCTTTATAAATACTTGCTTTTTTAAACTATATATCCCACAACATTTATAAACTAAATACAACTTCTGAAAACTATTACCGATACTTTTAATCTGACTATAGGTTAAAAGAATAGCTGCTTGAGGTTATAAAAACAGCAGATGTAGGGTAATGGAGGATAAAATGACAGAAGAGGAAACACTATTAGTTCCACAAAATATTTACCTAAAATCAGGTATACATATAGGTACAAAATTTAGGACAAAGTATATGGATCAGTTCATATATAAGACAAGATCAGACGGCCTATCAGTTCTGAATCTGCAAAAGATAGACGAAAGGATCGCACTTGCAGCAAAATTGATGGCAAATTATGCTCCAGAAGAGATATTGATCGTCTCCAGGAGAGAAAACGGATGGAAATCAGTAAAAGAGTTCGGTAAAGTCACAGGCATAAATGTAGTGGCTGGCCGTTATCCACCAGGGATGTTGACAAACTCAGCTTTAGACATATACAGAGAAGCTAAATTGATATTGGTAACTGATTCTTGGCCAGACAGAAACGCAGTTTCAGATGCAGGTAAGATAGGCATCCCGGTTATTGCATTATGCGATACCAACAATCAGACAAATGACCTTGATCTGGTCATCCCATGCAATAATAAAGGTAAGAAGAGCCTTGGATTGTTGTTCTGGATCTTAGCAAGAGAATATCTAAGAAACAAGGGAATTCTGGGAGAAAAAGACGATCTGAAAGAAAAGATAGAAGATTTTTCAGACGACTAAACCAGATATATAAGATCTTTTATTGCTTTTTTTAATTCTTTTTTTAAAAATAAAAATATGTAGACTAGAGCTGTCAAAGGCATATCTATACCATTTTTTACTGCAAATTCATGTACAGCCTTGGTTGTCATGACACCTTCTGCAACCATCCCTTTCATCTCTTCCTTTATCTCTTCAAAAGCCTTGCCTTCTGCTATCTTCTCGCCTACAAATCTGTTCCTGCTATGTTTAGAAGTGCACGTAGCTATAAGATCCCCTACACCAGCCAGCCCATAGATGGTTTTCCTTTTAGCTCCAAAGAATCTTCCAAACTTGTTCATCTCAGTCAACCCATATGTTATTACAGAAGCTTTTGAACTATCTCCTAATTTTAAACCATCTACAACACCACTTGCTATCGCTGTAATATTTTTTATTGCTCCGCATATCTCAACACCGACAATATCGTCATGCGGAAAGACCATAAAATAACCTGTTGAAAAAGCTTCTTTTAACCTATCTAATGCATCGGGATTATGGGAAGCTACCACAGTGGCAGAAGGCATCTTTCTGCTGACCTCTTCACAATGATTAGGCCCAGACAAGGCAACTATATCTTCATTTTCAAGTTCTTCTTCCAGGACCTGATCCATCCTTTTGTAACTGCTCAATTCAATCCCTTTAGATACAGTGACTATTATAGATTCCTTATTGATATGCTTTGAAAATTTATTGGCAGTAGCCCTCATGAACTGGGCAGGCACAGCAAAAACAACTGCCTCTGCTCCGTCTACAACTTTAACATCATCACTAAATTTAAGATTAGGCGAAAGTTTTACACCAGGTAAAAACCATTTATTCTCCCTCTCTTTTTGGAGTACATCGATCAGTTCCTTTTCCCTTACCCACAGGCTGACCTCATTCTTCTCGCTAAGCAGATTAGCTAAAGTAGTTCCCCACCCCCCAGCACCGATGACACTAATTTTCATATTCATACCTCTGATTGCTTAGTTTTGCAATCTCTTTCATTATATTATCTGTGACTAATCTTAATGTACTATGGTCATTTTCCATCCCATAATATTTATCAAAATACATCGGCTTCCCTATATTGACTTCAGCTCTTTTGAATTTTGGAAATTTAGCATGCTTAGGGAGCATCTCAAAAGTTCCGATCAATCCTATCGGGATGACAGGAACCTTAGCCCTTAGGACAATTCTCGCAATACCTGTTTTTCCTTTATGTATCTTTCCATCTAAGCTCCTCGTACCTTCTGGATACATAGATATGATCTCACCATCACTCAATGATCCTATGGCTAATTTCAAAGCCTCTTCACCACCTGCCTGCCTGTCAATGGGTATAGCTCCAGCCCACCTGTGCCATGCATTTGTATGGATTTCTCTGAAATGCTCTTTTTTAGCCAGAAAATGTATCTTTCTGTTCAGATAAGGCATAATCAAAGATGTTATGATCAGATGGTCCATATAAGAAGCATGGTTGGCTGCGATTACATACGCACCTTTTTTTGGAACATTCTCTAATCCAGTTACTTTTCTTATATACAGTTTTATGACCGGAGGGATGATCCTCTTTGCTATGGGATATACCATTTTAATAATTATATTCTAGCTTTGAAAGTTTTGCAATATCTTTCATTATCAAAGTAGTTATTTCTTTTAAAATGTTTTGATTATCCTCCATACCATAGAATTTGTCAAGATAGATAGGCTCACCGATATGTATCTCACATCTTTTGAATCTCGGAAATGGGCTGCCTTTAGGCCAGATATCATAAGTTCCTATTGCACCTATAGGTATTACTGGAACTCTGGCAGCCAAGGCCAGTTTAGCAACCCCCCATTTAGCAGGCATAAGCTTTCCATCTTTTGTCCTGCCGCCTTCAGGAAATATTCCAACGATCTCTTTTTCATTGCGTAAAAAATTAACAGCCATATCAAAAGCCTTCTGGTTTATTTTATTGGCTTCTTCTGTTTTCTCACCAACCCTTATCGGGATGCATCTCCCAAACTCCAAAAACTTTCTTAGAAAGAAATTCTTATAAAATCTGTCATTGCAATAGATATGTAGATTTACTTGCAGATATTTGACTATTATCGCAGGCAGGATGATATCATCTGCAAAGCTCCCATGATTGCTTGCAAAGATAAAAACTTTAGTTTTTTTTAGATTTTCAAGACCTGTAACTTTTCTGACCCACAACCTTGCTAAATTAAATAAGGTCTGATTAAGAACAGGATATACCATCATTCACCTTTTATTTCCTTTATCAGGGCAGGGATAAATTGCTTCAGGTCAGCAACAATGCCTATATCAGCAACAGAAAATATCATCGCATTAGGATCTTTGTTTATAGCCACTATCATCTCAGAATTCTGCATTCCAGCCCTATGCTGTATCGCTCCTGATATTCCGCAGGCGATATACACCTTAGGCCTTACTGTCTTGCCAGTCTGTCCAACCTGATGATCTTTAGGTATCCATCCAGCATCAACAACAGCTCTTGAAGCTCCGACTTCAGCACCGATTAAAGAAGCAAGCTCTTGTATCATCTTAAAGTTTTCAGGATTACCTAATCCTCTGCCGCCAGAAACAACGATCTCAGACTCTTCCAGATTTACTTTCTTTTTTCCTGATCTTATTATCTCTACAAGCTTTGTGATAGAATCTGCATGGCTTAAAGTAGTTTCAACATTTACAACTTCTCCTTGTCTGTTTTCATCTTTACAAAGAGTCTTGAATATACCTGGCCTTACAGTTGACATCTGTGGCCTGTGATTTGGGCATTTGATCTGTGCCATTAAATTTCCACCAAAAGCAGGCCTTGTCTGTATTAACAGGTTATCTTCATCAACATCAAGTCCTGTGCAATCTGCAGTTAATCCAGTAGTTATCCTCTGCGCAATCCTGGGTCCCAGATCTCTGCCTATGTTTGTAGCACCATATATCATTATCTGAGGATTATATTTTTTTATGGTCTCAGATATAGCTTTAGTATAGACATCAGTCTTATAATCTTTTAACAGTTCATTTTTTATGACATACACTTTATCAGCGCCATAGCTTATCAATTCTTTGCTTAATCCTTCATCATCCTTACAACAAAGTACAGCGCCGACCTTTCTGTTAAGTTTTTTAGCGAGCAGAGAAGCCTCTCCTAAAAGTTCAAATACTACCTTGCTTATCTTTCCATTTCTCTGCTCTGCAAAAACCCACACTTCCTCTCCTTCCCTGACTCCTTCTTCCTTAACTTCCTCTTTCTTTTCTTCAAAAACTTCTACATAGCCATTGTCTATAGCCTGCTCAAGATCATAACCATCATTAACTTCTCTAAAGTCATCTCCTTTATTGAGTATGACTCCTTCTATCGTGATTGACATTCCAGGATAATTATCACTAAGCTTTACTTTCATCTTAATCAAACACCTGTATCAGCTTCTTTTCTCTTAACATGCAGATAAGCTCTTTAGCCATCTCTGCATTGCTTCCTTTTAACATGCTGCTTTGTCCTTTACCGCTTGGAGTAAATGTCTTTTTTACTTTAGTAGGGCTGTTCTTTATTCCCACCAATGCTTCATCTACCTCAACATCAGCAGCATTCATGCCTATCATCTCTTTATTGAATGATTCATCAATGCCTTTCAATGAAGGATATCTTGGACAGTTTATATTTTGTGTAACAGTTATAAGACAAGGTAATTTAGTTTCAATAACTTCATGTCCATCTTCTAGTTCTCTTTCTACTCTAACACCATTTTCTATCATATCTATCTTCTGAGCATAAGTTATCTGAGGTATTTTCAAAGCCTCTGCTAATTGCGGCCCCACTTGAGCAGTATCTCCATCTATCGCTTGTCTTCCGCATAATATAAGATCATATTCTCCTATCTTTTTTACACAAGCTGCCAATGCATTTGCAGTAGCCCAAGTATCAGAACCAGCAAACTTGATATCTCCTAAAAGTATAGCTTTGTCAGCTCCCATAGCCAATGCTTCTCTTAAAGCATCTTCTGCCTGTGGAGGACCCATAGTCAAAACAGTGATATATGCATTATTTTTTTCTTTTATCCTTAATGCTTCTTCAAGAGCATTCTTATCTTCAGGATTTATTATTGAAGGAACACCTTCTCTTATCAATCTGCCGGTCTTTGGATCTATCTTTACTTCTGTAGTATCAGGGACCTGTTTCATGCATACTATTATCTTCATCAGAAACCCCTCCCCATCAGTTCAGCAGCGATAACTAATCTTTGTACCTCAGAAGTTCCTTCATATATCTCTGTTATCTTAGCATCTCTATAAAATCTTTCTAAAGGATAATCCTTCATATATCCATAGCCGCCATGTATCTGTATAGCAGCTCTTGTAACTTCCATAGCAATATCAGAACCATATAATTTTGCCATTGCAGCAGCCTTGATATATCTCTTTCCCTTATCTTTTATATCAGCAGCATTATAGCATAATAATCTTGCAGCTTGTATCTTTGTAGCCATATCAGCTAGCATAAATTGCAATGCCTGAAACCTGTTTAATGGTCTTCCAAACTGTTCTCTTTCATTGACATATTTTAAGCATTCTTCAAAAGCAGCCTGAGCAATTCCAACACCCTGCATCCCTATCCCGATCCTTCCAGAATTAAAAACACCCATAGCTATCTTAAAGCCTTCTCCTTCTTGCTCACTGATCAGGTTTTCTTTAGGGACTCTCATGTCTGTAAATACCAATTCCTGAGTATTAGATCCTCTTAATCCTAATTTATCTTCTTTCTTTCCTAAGCTAAAACCAGGTGTTTTCTTAGGTTCGATCGCAAATATGCTAAGCCCTTTATGTTTAGCAGCCTTATCAGTTGTAGCTACAAAACATATAAGATCAGCTTTTCCGCCATTTGTTATGAATATCTTATTGCCGTTTATTATGTAATCATTTCCATCTTTAACTGCAGTAGTCTGTACATTTACAGCATCAGATCCAGCAGCAGGCTCTGTCAAAGCAAAAGCTCCAAGCCATTCTCCTGATGCCATCTTAGGCAGAAATCTCTGTTTTTGTTCTTCAGTAGCGTGATTTATCAAAGGATAGCATGTTAATGATGTATGTGCACCCATGCTTACAGCAGTTGCATTGCATGTTCTGCTTATCTCTTCCATGATTATTGCTTGAGATACATTATCCAGTTCAGTACCGCCGTATTTCTTCGGTATGCTCATGCCCATAACTCCTAGTTTGCCTAGTTTCTGTATCTGCTCTGATGGAAATATAGAATTCTGGTCAACTTCAGCAGCATATGGTTTTATCTCTTTATCTGCAAATTCAGTGATCATACGTTTGATCATTAGTTGTTTTTTATTAAAGTCAAAATCCATATCAAAATCCCCTAAGAACAGGTATTTAATAACACTTTTTAAAGATTATTGTAATGAAGTGGGTAAATAAATTGACTTTAAAAAGAAGAAATGTTTAAATAAATAACCGTATTTACAAAAACTATGGTGGAAGATAAGCTAGCTCAAATCAAAAACATAATTCAAGACGTAAAAGAAAAAGAGAGAACTGCTAAATTAAAATTTATTGATAAAGGAGTTTATGCAGATGAGACTAAAGCACAGGAAATAAAAAGGATGGAACATAACATATATATCTATGGTGAATCTTTAGAGAAGATAGATAAGGTAATAAATTCTGAAAAAAATGAATGAAGAGAACATTCTTAATTTACCTAAAAATAAATATAGATATCCCATTTTAATAAATAAAGAATCAACTACACATGAATTTATTTATTTTTGGTCAAGACAATATTTGGATGGGAAATATTCTGAAAAGTATTATGAAGACAATATAAATAAGGAGTTTACAGAACTTAGTCTCAAACAACTTTTAGAATGGAAAAATGGCATGTCTTTATCTCCAAACAAGCGAAAGATATTGGATAAATCTGTTTTACATATTGCAGATTTAAGGAATTTTAGGGACAGAAAGGTAGATAAGTTGCCTAAACTTACAAACGGGCTTGTCTGGACAATTTTCTTCAAGCACATATGTAGGCCGGAAGAGTTCCCGATGATTGATCAGCACGCATACAGAGCTTTTTTATATATTGTTCACGGAATCCCACAAAAGAAAATTCAGGGAAATGATTTAATTGATAAATATGATGAATTCAAAGAATATGTTTTTAGACTAAGTAATGACCATCAAATTGAATTAAGAATTATTGATAAGGCATTTATGGCTTATGGACAATTTCTGAAATCACAGTTTTATAAAATGATAGGGTAAACATTTTCTTCCAAAGATTATCTCATCTCACAACTACACTTATCCACCCATGAACAAAAACTACAATCTTCAGAAGATTCAGGCATATCTCCTTCTAAGACCTTGATTGCCCTATCAAATATCTTTTCAGCATTCTTTATGTTTACTTTTATCTTGACCATATCTGTATTGAAGATGACACTTCCATCTTTATTTACCCTATCTGGATGATAGAATATAAGATAAGTGTAATCTTCTGTCTTATATCCATTTTTTCTTAAAAGAAGATTATAGATATCCATCTGATCTTGATAATGTTTATGTGTATCTTCTTTTAATGGATATCCTCTTGTCTTATAATCTAATACGATCAATTTATCTCCTTTTTTTAATATATTGTCTACAGCCCCTCTGAACAGGTTTCCCTTATACTCCCATTGTATGCCTTTGAAATTGTTTCTCCATACTTTAAGAAGTTCATCATCATCAAACAGTCTGACATCTCCATTTAATTCTTCAAGTTCAGGTGGCAGTTCTCCCTTTCTCATAAACTTGTCAAAGTGTTCTTTAAGGATCTTATCCATACCTGATGGTAATGATGGAAATATAGTGTCAGGTCTTCTGATATTTCTATTAAAATGCAGCCAGAAACATCTAGGACAATCTTTCAGTAAACTTAACGATGATGGTGAAAATTTGTACATGTTTAAGTTTAATAAATTTAGATAATTTAAAGGTTTTGGAAATGTTTATAGATTTTAAAATTTAAGAGTTATAAATGTTAAATATCTAGAATTTTAGGGATTTCGTTTAACATCGCCTGGCATCGCGCGCTTCCTGTAACTGTGTTATATTCTCAGACCTCGAAAATCTTTGATTTTCAGGGCTGGAGGGAAAAACTTCTGAGAAGTTTTTAGTTCTGATTTGGGCCCTAATAAACAAAAAGGTTTATATACTATAGCTGATTATATAGTCGCTATGGCAACAACAATACAAGTAAGTAATAAACTAATGGATGAATTAAGAGATAGAAAGATGTATGATAAAGAGAGCTATGAAGAGATTATTTGGGATTTAATAGAAGATAATATGGAATTATCTGAGGAAACAAAAAAACATCTCGAAATAGCTAAAAATGACATTAAAGCTGGAAGAACATATACTCATGAGCAAGTTAAGAAGGAGTTAGGCTTATAATGTATGAATTAGTTTATACTGAAGAGTTCTTGAAACAGTTGAAAAAGCTA
>JBDRQV010000069.1:0-3786 GCA_043826105.1 Nanobdellota archaeon
CCTAAGACATTCATTTTATTTTTTCAATTTCCTTTATCCTTCTTTCATGCCTTTCTTCATTGTCGAAAGGGGTTTCTAGGAATTTTTTTGTTATGTTTTCTACAGTTGATTCATCAAATTCTCTTGCACCCAGACATAAAACATTGGCATCATTGTGCTGTTTTGCCTTTTGGGCAGAGCTTTCATTATATGCTAAAGCAGCCCTTATCCCTTTTATTTTATTTGCAGCCATGCACATGCCAAGCCCTGTTCCACATATCAATATGCCTACTTTGCTCTTATCTTTAGAGACTTCTTTGCCGACCTTTTTGGCATATACTGGATAATCTACGCTTTCTTCAGAATAAGTTCCGACATCATCAACATCATATCCCATTCCTTTAACAAAATCTTTAACTTTTTCTTTCAGTTTATATCCAGCATGGTCAGATCCGATAACAATCTTCATAAAGAAAAGCAAAACTCTTTTGTTTATAAATTTTTGCCTAAATGGGAAATTTTAAATACATCATATCAAATTAGAAATCTAGAATGGTATATCCCATAGTAAGATTTACGCTTATTCCTCTTTTAAATCTATTTATAAAAGAAGTGAAGGGAGTAGAAAATATACCTAAAAAAGGAGCATTCATAATGGCAGCTAATCATGAATCTTATCTTGACCCATTGATGATAAACACAATAATGATATCCAGGGTAAATCGAAGAATTCATTTTCTTGCCAGCACCAAAACCAAATTATTCTGGAATATGTTCGGAGGAGAGTATTTCCTAAGGCATTGGGCAGGAGTGATCCCATTAAGAAAAGAAGACAAGGGAAAATCAGCTTTGAAAGAAGCTACAGAATTATTAAAAAAAGGAGAGATTGCAGGGATATTTCCCAGGCCAAGACAATACCCGGGAGAGAATATAAAACCAAAGACAGGCGTGGCCAGATTAATCTTATCGAGCAGGAAACCTCTTCTTCCAGTTGCTGTTAAAGGCACATTTAAATTGATGCCGAACAGGCCATCTATACCAAAATTTAAAAGAAATGTTACAGTCATTATAGGCAAGCCGATAACATTTGATAAATATTATAAAGAGAAGGTGACTAAAAATTTATTGAGGAAAATGACTACTGAAATAATAAATAAGATAGATCATCTGCACAAAAATGGATGAAACTATATTTTTCATCTTAAAATGCCTGTATTTCATGCTGCCAGCATATTTTGCAAATATGGCGCCGGTGTTAGTCAAGGATTTTTTCAAATTACTCAATTTTCCGATAGATTTCAACAAAAATTTTTTCAATAAGCCGATATTTGGTAAGAATAAGACCTACAGGGGCTTGATATTTGCAGTCATATTCGGGATAATCACATCTTATATGCAGCACATATTGACAAATTTTCGTTTTTTTGATAGTCTGACATTTATGGATTATTCAAACTGGCTGATCATAGGTTTTTTACTGGGATTAGGTGCGATTTTAGGCGATTTAGTTGAAAGTTATTTTAAAAGAAGAGTAGACATAAGGCCAGGGGACCCATTTATACCATGGGACCAGCTAGACTTTGTTATCGGCTCTTTATTATTGGTATCGATCATTTTTAGGCCAACATTAAAGATAAGCGCAGTAATAGTTATATTCAGTTTTGTTCTGCATATAGTCATAAATCACATCGGTTTTCATCTAAAATTAAAAAAGACAAAGCATTAAAATGAATATCCAACATGAAAAGCCAGATATTGCAAAATTAAGAAAACAAGGCTATACTATAGTAGATATGCATGTGCATAGCAATTATTCTTATGATACTTCTTCTAATGTTGAAGATATCCTAAAAAAAGCAAAGAGATTAGGTATAGGCATAGCTATAGCTGACCATAATATGATCGATGGCAATCTAAAAGCGCAGCAAAGTGATATCTTGGTCATACCGGCGATAGAAGTAGAGTCGAAATATGGTGTAGATGTATTGTTATATTTCTATAAGAAACAAGACCTGATCAGTTTTTACAATGATCATGTAAAACCCAATAAGCAAACAGGCATAATGGGCACATCAAATCTGACTATAGAAGAAATAATCAAGAGGGCAAAAGGATATCGTTGCTTGATATGTTTTGCACATCCATACAGATTTTATACTAAAAAGATAAAGAACCTTTTTTCAAAAAAACTACAGACAAAAAACCTTTTTCCATTGTTTGATTTAGTTGAGGCAGTCAATAGCAAGAACATAGGCAACACAAGAGCGATTAAAAAGGCAAAACAGCTGAACAAACTTGTTATAGGCGGCTCAGATGCACATAGATTAAGTGAGATAGCGAATGTTGTCACCTGCTCAAAAAATGCACAGTCCATAGAATCATTCTTAAATAATATAAAAAACGCAGAAAACATTATTGTGGGCAAAGAAGCGAAACTTTCTTATCATCTGATAAGGCCGATTCTCACCTTAAAAAATCTGATAGTCCACAAAGTAAAAAAATCATGATTTTCTTACAGCAGGCAGTCCGCTTCTCACTACTTGTTTTCTTGCTTTGCTATCAAATGCATAGGCAGCAATGCTTAACAGCCTACCAAAAAACGGGCCAGGATCACTTCTGGATAATACATCATAATGGGTATTTTTCTGTCTTAGATTAAACAGATTAGGGATTGATTTTAACTTGTCAGGTGAATTTAAGAAATGCAAAACATCTCCCAGATACCATCTGCATTTTGTTCCGACTTTGTAGCTCGTCACTTTCTTAACTTTACCGTCCATGGCTAACCTATATAACAGATAAGGAAAATCAACACCAGAACATATAGGTAATGCAACACTTCCCCACACTCTTGGATTTATCTCCATCAGCTTTAAAGACCCATCTCTTGGATCTGTCTTAAATTCTACCATTGCCAGCCCAAACCAATTCAACTCATTGAGCAGCTTAACAGCCAATCTTTCAGCTTCCCTATGCTTTATGGCCATCCTCAATGTGCTAGGTCCTCCACCTATAGGATATTCCCTCAGCCTTTTATGTGAAAAAACCGCAACAGGTTTGCTGTCATAATCATACAGGCAAGATACGCCGATAGCGTCTCCTCCATAAGGAATATATTCTTGGATTATAGATTTGCCATGAACCCCTACAACCTTCTTAAAATTAACGACTAGCTCTTGAGCAGTACTGCAATAAGTCAATCCATGTGATCCAGACTGCATAGTGGGCTTTATGATGACTGGATATTCTATCTTTCTGCTTATCCTTTCCAGCTCACTTATATTATTTATAAAATATGATTTAGGGTAAGGGACCCCAGCTTTTTCAGCAGCTTCCATTGTTAACTGCTTATCTCTTGCCCTTATATATTTATCATACTCGATAACAGGTACCTTAGCATATCTTGAGAATTCATCCTTATGTTTTGAAAAGAACATAGTCATATCTTCCCATACGGGAAAAACAAGATCAAACTTTCTTTTCTTCAAAAAACTATTCATAAATATTTTTAATTTACCATAATTATGAGGATCAGGGTAAACAACCTTTTGTTTACAATACTTAGAAAAGAAAGACATAGCTATCCTCCTTTCATCTCCAGCCGTAACATGTATCCCCTTTCTGCCCAAAGATCTTATTACAGCCAGTGAAGTCCTAAGCTGCGCATTTGTAACAAAAACCTTTTCCATTCTTGATAGGGAAGCCAGACCCTTTTATAAATATTATCACATTAAAAATATCAACAGTTAAATATTTAAATAATCAGTAAAAATCAATATATATGTCACTTTATGATCTGAGGGCACT
>JBDRQV010000070.1:0-6359 GCA_043826105.1 Nanobdellota archaeon
TTCTAATCCTTGATATGGATGCACAAGGTCACACAGGTGTCTCACTAAATTCCCAAAGTGTAAAAGATATGTATAGTTTTCTGGTAGAAGGCATAGATTATAGTGAATGCATCACCCACCTGGGAGATAGCTTAGATATCATAACCAGCAATGAAACACTGACAAAAGCTGGAATAATGTTATCCAGACAGGAAGATAGTGAATTCTTATTGAGGGAAAAGATAAAAGAGATAAAAGGTTATGATTATATAATTCTGGACTGCAGCCCATCACTAGGCTTGCTTAATCAAAACGCATTGTTGGCTTCAAACGAAGCGATCATACCTACTTCGATGGATGCATTGGGTTATGACTCACTAAAAAAAATTGTAAGTATGATCCAAAACTTAAATGAAGTCTTTAAGCATGATTGCAGGATAAGCAGGATAATTCCTACAATGTATGACAGAAGGCTAAGGACCTCAAAACAGATACTGGAAAAAGTAACCAATGATTTTTATGGTGTTGTGACCGATCCTATATACATCTGTTCAAAATTAAAAGAAGCACCTGAAAAAGGAAAATCTATCTTTAAGTATGCTCCCAATTCAACAGCAGCCAAAGATTACTGGAAGATTGTAGAGTCGATCATCCAGGAAGAAAGAAGCTTTAACAATGTAAAAAATGCTGAATTAAAGGCTGTTGCTGCAAAAGCTTAAACAAAACCCTTAAAAAACATCGTATCTTCACTATTTCTATGAAAGGTTTTGTCATCTACCCTACTTATAGAGTTTTAAATGGAAAATCTCAGGTTATGTTATTTGGCAAGCTGGAAAACGGAGAATCTTTTGTGACTATAAATGACTTCATGCCTTATTTCTGGATCAAAAGAAAAGACAAAGAAAGATGCGAGCAGATAATAAAAGAGATGGGAGTAAGCATAACCATCAACAATGAAGATTATATAGATTTTGATGATGATAAAGTTTCAAAGGTTATTGTGAATATACCAAGAGAAGTTCCAGAACTAAGAAAGATATTTCTTGATAAGAATATTGCATGCTATGAAGCTGATGTTAGATTTTCATATAGATTTATGATGGACCATAACATTAAGGGATCATTAGATATCGAAGGAAATTTTAGAAAACCTTCTGCAGAAGACAAACTGACTGTTGACAGGATTTATGAAAATGCTGAAGTGAAAGGCACAGAATATTGGCCAAAATTAGATGTTTTATCGATCGATATTGAGACCAGCATGGACGGAAATAAGATATTTGCCATTTCATTATATTCTGAAAAAGTAAAAAAAGTACTATTGGTAAAAGAAGGCAATTACAAAAATGCAGATTGTTTTAAGACAGAAAAAGACATGCTGATTGCATTTAAAGAGCACATATTAAGCCTTGATCCTGATGTGATCATTGGCTGGAATCTTATTGATTTTGATTTTATGGTCTTAAAAGAAAAATTTAAAGCACATAAGATCCCATTTGTTCTGGGAAGGAATGATAGGGAATGTAACCTTAACATAAATGAGTCTTTTTTTAATGACTCTTCTGCTAACTTTCCAGGAAGAGCGATCATAGATGGCATCCATCTGATGAAAGTTAGTTTTATCAGGCTAGACGACTATAAATTAAATACAGCAGCAAAAACAATACTGGGAGATGAAAAATTATTGACCCAGGAACATAGGGGAAAAGAGATTGAAGAATTATATGAAAAAGACCCACAGAGATTAGTCGATTATAACTTAAAAGATTCTGTTTTGGTGTATGATCTGATAAATAAGGCAAATGTTCTGGATCTTTCTATAAGGAGAAGTCTATTGACAGGGATGCAGTTAGATAGGGTCAACGCAAGTATCGCAAGCCTGGATTCATTATACTTAAGAGAATTAAAAGCCAGAAAGATTGTAGCACCTTCTGTTGCTTCAAATGAAAGAGAAGAACGTATCAAAGGAGGATTTGTCATGGCTTCCAAGCCAGGAATATACAAGGGCATAATTGTATTAGACTTTAAAAGCCTATATCCAAGTATAATAAGAACATTTAACATAGACCCATATAGTTTTGTACCCAACGAAAAATATATTCATCTCAATGACGATGAAAAAAGATCCTTGATCGAATCTCCCAACAAAGCCCACTTCAGGAATGAATTAGGCATTCTGCCTGACATTTTAGCAAGATTGTGGAAACAAAGGGATATAGCTAAGAAAGAAAAAGACCAATTATCAAGCCAGGCTATTAAGATACTTATGAATTCATTTTTTGGCGTTCTAGCCAACCCAAACTGTAGATTTTATTCATTAGAGATGGCAAATGGGATAACTCACTTCGGGCAATTCCTGAATAAATTAACAGCGAAAAAGATTGAAGAAGAAGGTTATGAAGTCATATATGGAGACACAGATTCGATATTTGTAAACGTAAAAGACATCAAACATGCAGAAAAGATAGGAAAAGAGCTTCAGGACTACATCAACGATTTCTATAATAGATATGTTGAAGAAAACTTCAAAAGAAAATCTTACCTGGAACTGGAATTTGAAAAATCTTTTGAAAAATTTCTGATGCCCAAGGTGAGAGGATCTGAGGTCGGTGCTAAAAAAAGATATGCTGGCCTGATAGAAAAGAACGGAAAAAAAGAGATAGTTATAGTCGGATTAGAATTTGTCAGGAGAGACTGGACAGAAGTGTCTAAACAGTTCCAGATGGGGTTGTTAGAGCATATATTTAACGATGAACCATATGAAAAATTTGTCAGAGACTTTGTCAATGATCTAAAGACAGGAAAGATGGATAAATTATTAGTATATAAGAAATCGATACGAAAAGGGGTCTCCCAATATACAAAAACAACACCTCCCCATATTAAAGCAGCAAGGATATTAGGAAGGGAATTGCCCGGGATTATTGAATATGTCATGACAGTTAACGGGCCAGAGCCTCTGGAAAAAACTTCATCTTCCTTAGATTACGGCCATTATATTGAAAAACAGATCAAGCCTATTGCAGATTCTATGTTAAGTTTCCAGGATCGAAGTTTTGACGATCTGCTGCAGAATCACAAACAGATGAGTTTAGGAAGTTTTGGATAAGATGGCCTGTTCACAATGTGGAATATGTTGCAGATTATTCCTAATAAATCTTTCTGAAGAAGAATATGGTTCAAAAAGATACATTACGATGTTTGACGAGTTTGTAGAAGATTTTGAAGAAGCAGAAATGATAGGGGCTAACATTTTAGCCCAAAAAGAAGATGGAAGCTGTGTATATCTGAAAAATGATAAATGTTCTATACATGATGATAAACCAAACTCATGCAAAAAATTCTCCTGTGATTCCAAAGAAGAAAGATTTCAGAGCATGATAGAAAAAATAGATAATAAAAAGATATGATCTGCCCGTATCTCATATAGGGCAAAATTTTTATATCCTTCTATACTCCCCATTAAGATGAAACAATACCTCATCAATCTAAATAATCCAGCTACTTTTTTTTATGAAAACAGAAGGAGAGTTGGAGAAGGTGGAGAAGTAAATATAGGCAGATTGGACCTGACAAGTATCGAAAGGATAGCACTAGATGATTCTGGAAACAAAAGAGCTTATGAAACAGGCAGAAAGATAATTATTGCAGATAAAGAATTAGTTAAAAACGTGTCATATGTTGGAGACAGAGATTATTTTGTTGCTGGTTTAGTTAAAAAAGTCACCTCTGAAGAAAGGATTTTTAAGGTCGAATTCTCTCCAGAAGATATAGCTTTGATCTTGATAAGGGGCCCTAAAGGCAATTTAGAGATGATGACCCAGCAACTCATTGAGAGATATCTTCTTGGCTAAATCGAAAGATATTAAAATATCAGATTCTGATAGATATTAATATGAAACAACTGATTTTCATGATCTTGATCCTGTTTATTATTGGCTGTGCTCAGGAACAACATGATACATATTTACCTGAAGATCCACAAGAAGCACAGCAAGCTAAAATAACTGTTGAGGTGGTTGAGATGAAATTAAGTTCAGCGTATGGAAATAATGAGGATATCCCTCCTAAGTATACATGTCAGGGCGATAATGTAAATCCTCCCTTAAATATTAAAGATATGCCTGAAAAAACTGCAAGCTTGGTCCTTATCTTTGACGACCCGGATGCAGTAGCGGGCGTTTGGGATCATTGGATAGTCTTCAACATCAAACCCACTAACACCATTTCTGAAAACTCGATTCCTGGAACAGAAGGAAAGAACAGCTGGGGAAGAAATAGTTACGGTGGACCATGTCCGCCATCTGGAACCCATAGGTATATATTCACAATATACGCCTTAGACTCCACCTTAGATCTAAGCAAAGGAGCAAGCAATGCACAGATCCATGAATCTATGAAAGGACATATACTGGCAGAAGCAAAATTAGTCGGAAAATATTATAAAAAATAAAAAAAGAAGATTAATTAATAATCTTCTTCATCGTTGTACTCTTCGTCGTCGTACATTCTTACCCTCCACAGGCAGGATAACTTATCCTTCCCTAATAATAGGCTGATAGCTGTTGAAGATGATCTGTCCAGAATTAGTATTTAAGATTGTATCTTTTTTAAGTATTTAAACCTTTCCAATTTACTCCATCCCACCACAACCTTTTTAAATAAATTCCCTTTTCTAGATGATGGTGGTTTTCAATGAGACAAATAATTTTATCAGGAAGTTCAAACCAAGAATTAGCTAAAGAAATCTCTAAACACCTTAATGTTCCATTGACTCCTATTGAGATAAAACGTTTCAATGATGGCGAGACCTATATCCATGTTAAAAACAGCGTGAGAGGGGCTAAAGTATTTATAATACAGCCTACCAGTCCGCCTGTAAACGACAATCTTATGGAGCTTTTACTCATTGTTGATGTATGTAGAAGAGCATCAGCAGCTGAGATCACTGTTATTGTCCCCTATTATGGCTACTCAAGACAAGACAGAAAAGCACAGCCAAGAGAACCGATAAGCGCCAAATTAGCAGCAAATATTATCGAAGCTTCAGGTGCTGACCGAGTTGTCACATTTGATCTGCATGTCGACCAGATACAGGGATTTTTTAACATTCCATTGGATAATCTTGAAGCTTTGCCTTTGATAGCAGAGCATTTTCTGGATAATAACATAAAAGATCCCGTTGTTATTGCCCCTGATGTTGGTGGAGCCAAAAGAGCAAGAAGATTAGGCAGATTGATAGATGCTCCGATAGCTATAATCGACAAAAGAAGACCGCAGCATGGCGTTACTGAAGTCCTAAGCATAATAGGCGATGTAGAAGGCAAGAACGCAATCATTGTTGATGATATGATTGATACAGCAGGAACAATAATAAGTGCTGTCAAAGTCTTAAAAGAAAAGGGTGCAAAAGACATCTATGTCGCTGCAACACACCCTTTGCTGTCTGGAGAAGCTGTAGAAAGACTAAAAGATGATTCAATAAAAGAGATCATAGTCACTAACACCATTGAGATCCCAAAAGAAAAAAGATTCAAGAGATTAAAGGTGATATCATTGGCCCATTTATTAGCTGAATCTATCAAGAGGATATATGATGGAGAACCAATGGGTGTGTTATTTGATGGTATGTATGACAGGATAGCTAAGAAGAAAGGTGAATGATATGTCAGATGATGAATTACAAGAAAAGTATATGCAATTACAGATGATGAACAAACAGATCCAGGAACTGCAGCAGCAGATGGAGATGTTTGGACAGCAAGGTCAAGAGATAAGAAACATAGTAAATGGATTAGAAGATTTCAAAGATGTCAAAGAAGGAACCTCAATACTTATACCCTTAAGTTCAGGCATATTTGCAAGAGCCAAGTTAGAAAACAACAAAAAATTACTTATGAATGTTGGTAATGGTGTAATTGTTGACAAAAGCATAGACGAAGCAAAAAAATTACTCCTGGAACAGATAGAAAAAGTAAACAGGCTGGAAGAACATATGACAAAAGAGATAAATAACATAGCAAACAGCGCAATACCTATACAAGAAGAGCTGCACAGACTTATTGAGACTGAAAAGAAAAAATAAAAATGTTAAAATTCCTAAGAGATAAATTAAAAAATAGCATTTCTAAGATTTCTAAAAAAATAGATGAAGAAGGAGAGATAGTTGAAAAACCAGAAGAAAAAACTCCTGTTCCTATTAAAGAAGTTAGTAATGAAATAGTCAAAAAACAAGAAGAGCCCAAACAGCATAAAAAAGGTTTTTTTGGAGCTTTAAAAGAAAGATTTTCTAAAAAAGAAGATATTAAAGATGAGAAACTAGAACAGGGATATGAAGAAATAGAGATCGATAAGATAGAAAAAGAGGTCCCTGTAGAAGT
>JBDRQV010000071.1:0-8738 GCA_043826105.1 Nanobdellota archaeon
ATGATTCTAGATGGAGAGCTTCGCTGATCTCTTCGATATATTATGGCGCTTCTATCTTTGATAAACCTGATGATATGATCAGCTCATATGAAAGAGTACTAAGTTTTGAACGTCACCTATTTGGACCGATTATAGACGAATTAGCCTATTTTACAAGCTGTGAGATCAATGGTAAACAAGACCCTGTCAGACTCCAGAAATATTGTGAATGTTTTGACCGCAACGATCCGCAATATGCTAAACTGGTAGAGATGCCATGGCATGATTCTGCCATGATAATAGATAAAGCATGTAAAATTGCCAGAGAAACATTGGATCCCAAAGCTGTCTCTGATTATCTAAAAGAAAGAGTTTGATAAGACTCATATTGCAATAAGATTTCCATTAAATTTAAATATCTTTGATTATAAACTCTTTCTCTATGGCAAAACAAGAGCAGAAAGGGATAAGTGTAAAAAAATCAGAAGACATGTCTAAATGGTATACTGAAGTTATCCAAAAAACAGATCTGGCAGACTACACAGAGGTTTCTGGCTGCATCGTCTTCAAACCGTATTCTTATGCTATCTGGGAAAAGATAGTAAAAGCAGTAGATGAAAGGATAAAAGCAATGGGCGTAAAAAATGCTTACTTCCCATTGTTCATCCCTGAAAAACTATTGAAAAAAGAGCAAGAGCATGTTAAGGGTTTTACACCAGAAGTTGCATGGGTCACACATGCAGGAAACACAAAGCTGGACGAACGCTTAGCTGTAAGGCCAACTTCTGAAACAATAATGTATGATTCATATAAAAGATGGATCAGATCATGGAGAGATCTTCCATTAAAGATCAACCAATGGAATAATGTAGTAAGATGGGAATTTAAGCATCCTGTTCCTTTCTTAAGAACCAGAGAGTTTCTCTGGAATGAAGGTCATACATGTTTTGCAGACAAGAAAGAAGCAGAACAGGAATGCACAGACATATTGAACATGTACGAAGAAGTATTAAAAGACTACATGGCATTATATGGTATCAAAGGAAATAAGACAGAAAAAGAGAAATTCGCAGGTGCTGAATACACCCAGTCAATTGAACTATATTTGCCAAATGGAAAAGCTATCCAGGGACCAGATGCCCACCATGATGGACAGAACTTTGCAAAAGCATTTGATATAAAATTTATAGATAAGAACGAAAAAGAGCAGTTTGTCTACCAAAATACATGGGCTATAACTACAAGGATGATCGGTGTTATGATAATGGTCCATGGTGATGATAATGGATTGGTTTTACCGCCTAAATTAGCTCCGATCGAGATAGTGATCGTCCCGATCTATTTCAAAGACAAAGACAAAGTATTGAAAAAAGCTAATGAAATAAAAAACAAGCTAAAATATAATTCAGTAGAACTAGATGACAGAGATGAATACAGTCCTGGCTGGAAATTCAATGAATGGGAGCTGAAAGGTGTTCCGATAAGGATAGAGATCGGCCCTAAAGACATTGAAAAAGACCAGGTTGTTTTAGTCAGAAGAGACACATTAAATAAAGAATTTGTCAAGATGAAAGATCTAGAAAAAGAGATCCCAAAACAGTTAGAAGCGATGCAGAAAGATATGTATAAAAGATCAAAAAAATCCTTGGAAGATAACATGGTAGAAGTAAAAAGCATGGAAGAGCTAAAAAAAGTTATAGATAAAAAGAAGATAGCAAAAGCGCTGTTCTGCGGCAGACCAGAATGTGAAGAAATGATCAAAGATAATTCAGGTGGAGCTTCTTCAAGAAACATACCATTTACAAACAAGAAAACTGAAGGAAAATGTTTTAATTGTGGTAAAAAAGCAGAATTATCGACTATTTTCGGAAAAAGCTACTAATCTCGGCGTAATTCCCATAGGGTGTATATAATAGATTAATTGTCTGGATAATTCTTCAATAGATTTTTTAATTTTAGATGGATATCCAGTTAGATCATCTAATCCTATATTAACATCTAAACATACTCCTTCATCATACTCCATTGACAATATCAAAGGAATGTTTGGGTCCTCGCCACTAAGATTAAATCTTCTTAAACTGGTTCCATAAGCCATAGCTGTATCAAAATTAATATTTTCTCCATCTTGATCAGATTCAAACATAAGATCTGTACATATGTCAGAAGAGACAACAATCCCTTCCTTAGTAGTATGTGCTTTTAATCTTAATAAGATATCATCAAATATCTGGCCAAAAGAACAATAAATCGCCCGGGTATAATCAACTGCAGATTGAAGTTTATCAACATGTGCAGATAAGAAGTCCTGAACTAATAAACCCAGACTAGCAACAGCTCTTTTTCTACTATCTCTCGCACTCAAACCATGATGTGGAACTATATCAATTCGAACTCTGCTTTCAGAAGCGCGTATAACAAATTCTTCGATAGATTCTTTAGCATCAAAACCATTTGATCTGATAAATAGTTCTTGATTCATCCAATAAGAATTATAAAGAGCAGAACTATAGTCCCGATTAAAAGATTCAATTACTTCAACAACAGAATTATTAGGTGTTTTATTTAATTCAAAAGTCCTGCTAAACTTCCATTCTAAGCCAAAATCCTTTCTTAACTCATCAATTATGACTGGAGCATATTGTCTATGTACTTTTGCATTGTAAGTTACCATAAACTCAGGAACAGGCATCCACTTAAAAACCTTTCCGATTTTTAACTACTTTAAAGAAGTTACATTAATAATTTATCAGCTAAACGAAGAATACTGATTAGATTTAATAAAAGAAAACAAAGACTGAGTTATAAGATTAAGACTATATTTGAAAAGAGTTATTGATCACCTTGACCATCTCATAGACATCATCACCTTCTTGATAATAATCCTTGACAATCCCTGTAATCTTAAATCCTCTTTTTTGAAAAAACTTGCTTGCCCCTTCATACCCTGGATTATTCTCTGTCCTTGTATGGAGCCTTATGTAACTATCTCTTCTGATCAAAGCCATCTTCTCAAAACACTGCATCAGCTCAGTCATGATGCCTGCCTTCTTAAAGCATGGTGCTATAGCGCAGGAAACAAGATAACTGCCTTGACCGTTTAGATGTTCGATCGACTCAGGTATCTCCTCATTATGTGTATCTGAATATCCCATTATATAACCTATACCTTCCCTCTTCTCTTGAGAGACTGAATATAGGATAAAACCATACGCAGTTGGATTCTGGATCTCTTCTCTAAAATCCTCCTCATCAAAATACATCACTTCAGTCAATGGGTTAGAGCTTGTTATTGATATGTTGTATACTTTTTTATCTATATCAGCCAAAGCTATAACATCTGATTGGTTGATTATCTTTAAATCTGTTTTAAGATTTAAATTACTGCTTAACTTAAAGTTGTACATGCTTATTTCTTCTGGTACCATATTCTCACCGGCATATTTCAGGCAATTTACCACCCTATAAAGCCCGAAAAGCCCTTAAATTATAAAGCAACTCCGATACACGCCTGAGGTTTTAAATCTTTCGTTTTTAAGTATGTTGTCATGGCTAAAAAATTCATAAATCTTCTTTTCTTCTATGAAGTCTTACCCTGTTGTTAGTAAATAATTCACGCAGGAATTCCATCAGCTGAGTAGATGATTCTTTCATGATATCAAGTGTATGTGAAGTGTATCTTCTGGATAATTCATCCTGAGTTAGGCCTGCTCCGAAACCAAAACCTGCAACAAGCTCGTATGAATCATCATCTATCTTTCCGACCAAAGCAAAAATCGGTTTATTGCTATCCACAACAGGGGGCTTACCTACAAGAGTAAGATTTCTCTCTCGAAAATCTCCATACGCTAAAGCTACATCAAAGCCGTTGGTCAATATAGTATTAGCTAGATCAATGGAAGTAAAAGAAACTGCCACATCATAGATAGGCCCTATAGACATACCTCTTTCTGACGAGCTGATTACAAGCTTCAGAATCAATTCCCCAATATCCTCTCCATGCTTTAAAGCACCTAATGAGTCAACTATGCTCATCGTGTCTAATCTTCCTAATTTTTGCATATCCAGATATTGCTCTATCAGCTCCATCATATATCCTGCTGCTTTATACCTATAATTCAAACCAGAAGAAAAAGGTAAGTCTACATCTAAAACGTCGATCTTAAACCCCTTTTTTGACAATCCTAATTGTATTGTTCTTTCTGGAACAAAATTATATCCATTTGAAGCATGAAAAGCTCTCTCTGCAGCTAGATAATCGTTAAAGATCCGTGGATTACATGATAATTGGAAATCTAATAAGACATCATCTAAATCAGCATAATGCTCTTGAGACAAAGCGATATCTCTAGCAAATTCCCATGACAATTTAGGAAAACAGTTTCTAACTGCATCGATAGCATAGCCCACCTTATCCTTAGATAATCTTATTGCAAAATAATCCATCTTAAATCAAAGAAATCAATGATCAATATATAAATCTTTGTTTATTTACTACTTACAAGAAGTTACTTTAAAGCCTTAGCGACCAAGCCACTGATGTCAATCTTAGCAGAATCATTAGGGATTGTATTCGCAGTGATCACTTTTGCCCCTACATTCATCAATTTCTTTAAAGCATCCTCTACCAATATGCCATGCACAGCAAAACACGTTACCTTTTTAGCCCCTAACTTTTTAGCGTTCTTTATACCTTCTATCAAAGTATGACCTGTAGATACCATATCATCGATAAAAACAACATTTTTCCTCGTGATATCTATCTTTTTATTAAGCTTGACAACAACCTTCCTAGCAGAATATCTTTCCTTCTCCATTATTGCAAATTCACAACCTATCTTTTCAGCTACTCTCTGAGCCCATTTATAGCTCTCCCAATCAGGACCCATTATGACTGGATTTTTAATATTTTTCTTGATATAATCCTCGATCAAAGGATTTGCTGTTAACTTATGTGATTTGATCTTGAATATGTGCCCCAATGTCCTCTCCCTATGCAGATGTGGATCACATATTATGACCTCATCAAAATCTTCATCAATATTCTTAGCGATTGTCCTCAGAGAGATGCATTCTCCAGGATTAAATCGTTTATCCTGACGAAGATATGGAAAATAAGGCGCAACCAATATAACTTTTTTAGCTCCCAGATCCCTGGCAGTCTCTGCTGCAAACAATGTTTCAATAACACAATCATTGATTTTTCCATAGAAAGATTGGACTAAAACAACAATCTTTTTTTTAACATCTACTTTAAACCTTAGCTTAATTTCAGAATCTGGAAAATGCGTCACTTCTAACGCAGAATAAGGTTTTTTTAGTTTTTTAGCTATTTTCTGTGCAATATGCAGACCATGAGACATACCGATTATTATCATAATCTCTTCTTTACAATAATAATATTTAAATATATTGATTTTAAACTGGCTATTATGCAATACAAAAACATATTCAACCTAAACAATGAGATCACTTGGAAATCGATGACCATGTTGTTTTTCTTAGCGATTATGCCCAACTTTTTAGGGATGATCAACATTGAGACTCAATGGGGATTTAAGATCCACTTCTTTCAATACCTTATATTTCTGGCAGCTGTCATTTACGGACCGACAGGCGGCCTGATATCAGGAGCTTTCGGTTCATTCTACACCTCAATTACCATGAACAATCCATACATTGCGATAGGAAATATGATCCTTGGACTTTTTGTAGGGTTGTTAGTGAGACTAAGATGGAATATGATCTTAGCAGTCTTGACAGCTTACCTGATCCAGTTACCTTGGCTTTACTATTCTGACATCTACTTGGCACATATGCCATTTAATGTTGTGATCGGAGTCATAATAGCGTTATCTATCTCAAACACAATATGGGCGATAATGACCAGAATAACATATAAGCAGGTCAAAAGATTGATAGAATGAAAAGAATAACCTTTGAAGAATTCTATTCTAGATTAAAAAAGATCAACTTCGATAGATTCGATTTGATAGTTGCGATCGGATCAGGCGGGATAATTCCAGCTGGACTTATACAACATATATTAAAGATCCCATTAGATATATTATGGATTAATTACAGGGACGAAAACAACAAGATCCACCATGATCAGCCAAAATTATTGAAAGAGTTCAAAGAAATAAAAAACAAAAACATCCTATTGGTCGACGATGTTTCCAGAACTGGCTCAACTTTAAAAAAAGCAAAAGAAATCATTAAGAAAAATAAGATCAAAACATTCGTATTCAATGGAAATGCAGATTACAATATCATAAATCAGGAAGAGTGTGTGTTATTGCCTTGGAAATAAACTATTTCTTATAAGCAACATATATATCTGCTTCGATCATCTCACCATCTTCATAGAAATGATGCACAAAATAGATATTGCCTTCTTTATCGAGCGTAGGCTCACCTGCAAACTGAGATACTATAAGCTCTGGATCTTGCCATCCACCATTTATCTTTTTAGACCTAAAAACAGCAGGTGTTCCCATATACTGTCTATTAAACCAAAGCTCTTTTCCATCTGAAGTTATATATGGCCAACCTTCATTTTCAGATGAACTTACTGCTGCTATTTTTTTTGGATTTATCCATTCTCCACCAACATTTGTTCTCAGCCATATATCTAATCCAGAACCACTATCATAATGGTAGTATAGCTCATCTTTATGGATATGTAGTTCTCCAACATCTTCAGGCAAATCTTCTTTTTCCCAATTCTGCCATTTACCATCTTTATATTCTGCTGAAAACCAATGTATTCCAGTATAGCCTTCTCTTACTGTACAGAATATCGTCTTATTGTCTTGAACAAATTCACAGCCATCTCCTGCTAATTTTCCTGGTTTTTGCAACATGACTCTTTCTGGTTCCTGAAATAATCCATTAACTTTTTTTGAAACCCAGATTCCAGTTACTTCATCCAAAATCTGTTTTTCTACTGGCAATTTAACATCGGGTGTAAAAAAGAAATATAGTTCATCTCTCTCATCTGAAAAAAATGGTGAATCTTCTGCCCCAGCAGTATTGATAACAGCTAAGGGCACTGGATTTTCGTAATCATCTGAATGTAAGATAGGTGGATAGCTATCCATTTCAGGAGTCATCTTTACTGCAGCTGATGGAATCTTAACTTTTCTATCAACTGGAACATACTCCTGGCTACAACCTAGGATAAATAGTGATAATAATATCATAAGAAATAATTTATTGATCATAAACATAATATCTATATAACCTATAAAAAAGTTTCCATAAAGTTTAAATACAAATATCTCTTTCTTATTCACCAACAAGGAAAGTATCGTGAAAATCGATCGCTGACCCGCAGCCGTAGAGCCGGAATACTTGCAATATATAAAATGGATCGTGGAGTGTCCGATGGATTTCTTTCCTAGGATTTCTCTGGTAATAAAGGATGCTAGAATTACTGCTTAAGAAAAAAAAGAAAAAGAAACTAAAACAAGAGTTGGAAGTAGATGAAGAGCTGGACGTAAAACAAAGGCTAGCCCAGCAATCAGTCCAGAAACAGCTCCAGGTTTTGGACCTAAGGGGATGGCTGATCACGATCGGTTTCATCTTAGGAGCAGCTGCTTTAAGAGTGCCTATGCAAACTATACCATCTGCAGAGCCGATTACTTTTTTCGCCTTATTAGGCGGATGGTTATTTGGAAAAAGAAAAGGATTCCTGATCGGCGCAGGAGCGCTATATGCTTCAAATTTCTTAGTTTTTGGAGGACAGGGGCTTTGGACAATATTCCAGGCCATAGGATTTGGCCTGGCTGGTTTTTTAGGCAGCTTCCTGACAAAAAAAGCAAAGATATGGCAGACTGTAACTATAACATTAGCAGCGACAGTGATATTTGAGATAGTTGTAAACATCGGATCTATACTCACATTCCCTATGCCTATGATACCTTTGCTTATGGGTGCCATACCTTTTGCCATCATACATCTGACATCCAATACTGCCTTTGCTTTGCTACTGCCAAAAACAAAAGAATTCATCTATAAAAAAGGAGAATTTGACCAGAGAGAGATATGTAATAAACTGCTTGATAAATTTAATCAGTTAAAACAGATGAGGGTGAAGAAAAAATGAAAAAAATATTGATGATACTGATATGCTTATTAAGCATAGCCACAGTAAGTGCTGCTGAAGTTTGTATAATCGCACAATCTGATGGATGGACAAAAACAAAATGTGTTGATGTAGATGAAAACACAAATGGCTATGAGGCCATAAAAAAGACAGGATGGGATATCAATTGGGCTGATTACGGCTCTATGGGGCATTTCCTTGATAACATTGAGGGTATAACTGGAACAACCAATGACTTCTGGAATTTTGATATATTATCTGATAATGGTTGGATGTCATCTCCCGCTGTATTTGATGGTGTTGGTTCTTGCTGGAACAGAGACTTCAACTCAGCATCTGGTTATTATTGCGCAAAAGATGGAGATGTGTTAGCATTAGCCTATGGGCCATGGGTAACGATGCCCAATATGCTAAAGATAGATAATATAAAGATATATGTTGACAACGATAAGAGCAGTGCAAATGAAGATGGAGACAGGATCAAAGATGTCATGCCTCAATCTAAGGTAAATATCAAAATGGATGTAGAAAATCTTTATTCAGATGAGATGGATGTAGCTATTGAAGAGATATCAATAGAAGGTGTTATCAAAGGGATTGATGATGACGATGATATTGAAGAAGAATCTGAGACCATTGACCTTGATGC
>JBDRQV010000072.1:0-6385 GCA_043826105.1 Nanobdellota archaeon
GTCTCATTTAATTCTATCTCAATTACATTTTCCCTTGTCTTAAGCATATAACTGGCTTTGTTTGTTTTTATGTTGACTGTCCTATTAAGCTGAAGATATGATATCTGAGTGTAATAATCCTGTATATCTAAAATGGGTTTGTTATTTATAGACGTTATCCTCTCTAAGCTCATTGCCTGTGTTCCTGGCTTAGGATTAGTAATTCCTGCTGAATTTGCTGAAGAATTGGATATTACATTCTTTATAACTACTCCGCTGTTCCATGGATTTGGAGAGATAGCTACAACAGAAAGAAGCAGGACAATCAGTAAAACCATCACTCTGCCGTTTGTGAATACTTTTTTTATTTTTTTATCCATTTTTCTTTTCTAAATACATCCTAAGTATGGCTGTATTTTCAATCCATGTGTTGATTATATCTACTCCTAAACCGATAATAAGTATGATCATGATCTGCCTGATAACCTCAGATTCTGTAAAGAATAAAGCGATTATTATAACAGCTGCTGTAGTCAAAGTCATCATCATTCCTGTCTTCATTGCACTATAAATACTCCCCATTATGGTCTTGCCTTCTTTTCTCTTCAAAACCCTTGTAGAAAGCAGAATATCTGTATCAACAGAATAACCGATAAGCATCAGGAAGGCTGCTATCCCTGCAGTACTCAATTTTAGGCCCATAAGATTGACTATTGCTAAAGTGATCACTATATCTGAGAATGCTGCAAGTATGACTGCTATACTAGGAACTACAACCCTAAAATATAAAAATACTACAATGCCCATAAATATAAATGCTATAATCAATGCTCTGATTATCTCTTTGAAAAAACTTTCACCTAAAGAAGAGCCGATAACTTCGACACTATACTCACCATCTGCTAACTCCTTATCCAAACTTTTTTCAATAGAAAGTATAAAAGAATCCAGCTCTTGTTTTTTTGTTCCATCAATGTCTGAGGTTATTATCAGGCCTGATTGAGAGCCGCCTTTTTTCAGATACCTTATATCCATATCCTTGCCTTGAAAATCAGAAGATAAATCCTGGCCTAATTTTGCTGTATCTATCCCCACTATATCTGGAATAGTTATAGTCACACCACCTTTCAAAGAAACATCTTTGTTAACAAAATCACCTGTATTGGCAATCTGGAATATAATCAGTATAAGCGCTATGATAAGCATAGAAACCGGGATAATCAATAATTTTTTGTATTGTTTATCATATATGTGCCTTATTTTCTTTCCTATGTTTGGTTTTTTTAATTCCTTCTTTAATTCATATGTGGCTTCTTTTACTGGCTTTTCTTTTTTTTCAGCTGGTTTTTCTTCATCTTTTGAAAGAGGTTTTTTTTCTGAGTATGCCATCACTTCTATCTCTTGTTCATCTAGCTCATTTTCTTGTTCGTTTTCTTGGAGCTCTGTGGTTTCTGGCTTTTCTTCTGATCGTTCTTCTTGTCTTTTTTCAGTTTTTTCCATAGGTTGGCCTGTTGATTTATCATTAATTTCACTTTCCTCCCTATGCTCTTCCATTTTAATCACAGGAATAAAAGAGGCTTTTTAAAGCTTATGGTAATGAAAAGGCAATAAAAACAAAGTTTTAAAAATAATAGATGCTATCTAAGAGTATGAAGCTAAAAACAGTAGTCATGCCATTAATTGTAATAAATGTAGTGTTCTTCATATTGCAGATGGTGTTAGATAAGATAGGAATACCATTTACGCAGTCACTTATGTTGGTCGGTGGAGATGTTTTTACAAGGCCATGGATATTGGTTACATCTATGTTCCTGCATAGCGGGATAGGACATATTTTCTTCAATATGTATGTACTTCTAATGTTCGGAGCACTGGTTGAACAGAGGATAGGTGGAAAAAGATTCTTATTTATATATTTTTTATCTGGAATAGCTGCTAGTTTTTTATCTAGTTTTTTTTATGCCTCTGCTTTAGGTGCAAGCGGAGCCATAATGGGCATAATGGGCGTGATAATAATGCTTATGCCTGACTTAAAGGTGCTGTTCTTTTTTCTGATACCCATGCCATTATGGATAGCTGCGATCGTTATCGCTTTAATGGATGTGTTTGGAGTATTCTTCCCTTCTGGAATAGGAAATATTGCGCATCTGGTCGGTATGGCAGTTGGCCTATTATATGGTATATATCTAAAGAAGGAAAAAATCAAATTTCAGAGTAAGTTTACTTCTAAAACCCACTTAGATGTAGATGATCTAGAAGAATATGTGAAAACAGGCAGGATATAAAAGATCAAATAATCATTTCTTTTCTGGAATTATTATCCAGGCGATTATATAAGCTAGCACACCTGATCCACCCATAAATGCAAATAATATCCATAGGAGCCTTATCAATGTTGGATCTACATTAAGGTATTCTGAGATACCTCCGCATACTCCTCCAAGAATACGCTCTTGTTTGCTCCTGTATAATTTCTTTACTTTTTTACCTTTTTTCATCTTAAAACCTCATAGCTAAAACGGAAAAAAATTGTAATTTGAAGATTTTTATCCGCTTGGAATCACATCAGTTTCATCTACAGAGTTAAAAGATGCATCCTTAAATTGCAATAATCTCTTATCATCTATAAGATAGATGAAACCATAATATTTCTCTAAAGTCACTTCTCCTATATTTGTCTTAAGAACAACGCATGGTCTTGATTCAACTGTACGTTCGTCAATCTCTTCAGCTTGAGTGATCTTTTGAGTCCAATCAAATGGAGTCTGTATGTATTCCTGATTATAATCCAGGTCTGCTATCTTTGTTGAACCTGGAGGACATGCGACATGTTTTACACAATATGCTTCTGCAGTATTTTCTTCTGCATCCAGATATATAGTATTATAAACGCTCTTGTCAGGCATTGTGGCTATAGTAGGAAGAACAATCTTTATCTTGTTCCCTTTTATGTAGATTTTATAGGGAAGGTCTGATTCGGGAAAATGGTAATTGTAGGAATAGCTTGTCAGCTTTGATCCTGCTTTATCCAGAATTGATTTAATATCGGCCGGTATGGTACCTGTTTCTTCTTTCTGCATTTCTTCTGGCTGTTCAACGACTGGTTGTTTTGGTGCTGCTGCTGGTTCTTGTGGAGCTGTTTCAACTTGTTCAACTGGCTCTTGAGGAACTGCTGCTGGAGCTTCTGCTGTTGGCTCTACTGTACCTTGCTGTGCACAACCAACTAATAATATCAATATAATTAAACTTATTATGTATCTCATCAAAACCACCTCGTTAATGTATATTGTGATTATTATTTAAAAAACTATTTAAACTTTACTAATTTCTCTGTATTGATGACAGATCTGATCGTTTGCTTTGAGAATAAGAAAGGAGTTCTAGAACATATAAAGAGAGTAATAAAAGATGTCGAATGGGAGAAGATATATGTGGTTACGCCCGAGGATATATCTTTAGATCTTGGTAAAAAGGTTGAGATCATCAAGATTGATATGAGTAAGACTATCGGTGAAGTTAGTGAAAATATCATGGAAAGATTAAAAGAAAAATTGAATGATATAGAAGTTGCAATCAATATTGTGGGCGGTAGTGGTAAAGAACATACTGCCCTGATATCTGCTGTATTGAAATTAGGTATGGGAATAAGGTTAGTTGTGTTGACTCCAGATGGAGTTAAGAGTGTTTAGATAGTTAAGTTAATCTTATTGAAAAGGTTTATAGAAACTTATTTATATAAATTAGATTTTATAGTTATATGGCAAAATTTTTGAATACTCGAAAAGCAGTGGCTGCTATTGAAGAATTGATAAAAGAAGCCGATACAAAACTTATCCTAATATCTCCTTACCTTAAACTATCAAAGGACTTCAAAGAATTATTAACTTATCGAAACACCCAAGATAAGATAACTACAATAATTTTTGGAAAACAAGAGTTAAAACCTGATGAAATGAAATTTTTAGAAAACCTAAGATTTGTTATCCTGAAATTTAATGAAGATCTTCATGCAAAATGTTATGTTAATGATAAACAAATGATTATCACTTCACTTAATCTTTATGAATTTTCTATGGCAAACAATAAAGAAATGGGCGTTCTTATTGATTTAAATGATTCAAATGATAAAATTGTTTACGATGAAGCATTTAAAGAAATTGATTATATAGAAAATACCAGTCAAAAATTTAAATTTAACATTAATCATACAACTGATGATTCTCCTGCTTCAAAAATAACTAAAATGCCAAGAAATATTGATGGAAAAGGACACTGTATAAGATGTGATAAAGAAATTAAACTTGATCCTGAACATCCCCTTTGTAAAAAATGTTATCAAAGTTGGAGCAAATATTCGGTCCCTACTTACGAAGAGAAATTTTGTCATGCTTGTGGTAAGGAAAATAAATCATCTATGGAAAAACCAATATGTTATTCTTGTTATAAAAAGACTAAATAAATTTTTAAATACAGAAAAATTGTATATCTATCTCAACAAATCAATTCTTAGAAATATAAACCCGATAACCGCCTTTCTTTGCTATCGCTTCAACGTTTCCGAAAACCTCTTTCATCTTCTTTTCTAAAGGTTTTCCGCCTTTTTGATGACGGGCTACAAGCTGGAGAAGACCGTCTTTTAGCAGATGATCCTTTGACTCTTCAATAAGTTTAAAACATGTATCTTTTCCTGCTTTTTGCGGCGGATTTACAATTATTGTGTTGAATTTATCTTCTATCTTTTCAAAAAGATCTGACTGGAATACTTTTGCTTCGACCTTGTTTAATGTTATATTTCTCCTTGTTAGTTTTACTGCCCGTTCATTAATATCTGCCATCTTAATTCCTGTAGTTGGATATGCCTTGTTAATCGCTATTCCAACTGGACCATAACCGCAGCCTAAGTCAAGAACTTTCCACCCATCTTCGATTATTGCTGAATTTATCAATAATTCACTTCCTTTATCTACTTTAGATTTAGAAAAAACTCCTGAAGCAACATAGAACTCAAATTCGAGATGTCTTAGCCTAGACCTTATTTTCTTGATATTTGGCTCAGAATCTTGTTTTTTTGAAAAGTAGTGCTGCATCGTCACATTATTCCATAAAATAAAAATAAAAGACGATCTACGCCTTTTATCAGGTTTTCTTTTTGACCATTTATGACTATACAATTTTCTTTGAAATCTATACTTGTTTGATCTGACTCATTTACATAGAAGACCAATTCATCTGTATTATCACATGTTATTATCGGCCTTGAGCTGCATTCAGCAGTTTCGTTCTTGTCACATGCTGCAATCGGAACTTTGTTGTAAGCTTTCATCATATTCTGATTAAAATCATTAACAGCCAAAGCTACATAACTAAACTCCTTTCCCAATGGATTAAATGTGACGTAATACAGCTTAGATTTATCAAAGATGTCTGTATTGAGCTTTCCGTTTATCTGGATATCTTGTACATCTTCAGGACCGAACCTGAACATAAGTGAGAATTCTGTTGTCCCTTTTGGTGACATGATTGATGTGTACCAAAAATTATCAATATTTACAAAGCTGTATCCATTGTAGACATATCCTTTATCAGGAGTAAGTTTACCGTCCAGATTTAATTTATGCAGATCATCTATTGTCTTTGGTTCGCCTGGTTGAAGAATAATCCTTGAAATAAAGATAGCTGCAAATATGATTATGATCAATACTGCTGTGACGAGCAGAAATTTTTCAGAAACGCTTTTTTTCTTTTTTGTGTCTTCTTCAGCATCTGATTCTTCAGTATCCTCTTTTTTATTTGCCGGAGCCATATCATCCCCTTTGTTGGAATCTTTATTAGATTCTTCGGGCTGTTCTTTATCTAACTCATCTTTTTCCATAATATCACTCGATTATTCCAAGGATAGAATAAAGAATTCTGTCTTTAATCCTGAGGAAATCGTTATCATTTATCGCTTCTGCTATTATACAATCACCATCTAAAGTTATAGATGTCTGATTTGAATGTATGAAATATATCAATGGTACAGATAGTGTGGCATCTGAACATGTTATGGCAGGCAGATACTCGTTTTCCTGTGTAAATCCTGGCCTAAGGTATACACTCAATATATCATTCAAAACCTGCGCCATATTATATTCAGCCAATGCTATAGTGTCTTTGAATGTGCTATTTATTTCTGAAGTGACATCTATCTCATATTTGTTCTTGAGCATATCAACAATTTCTGAACTAATGTTTATATTTTCTAATTCTTCAGGAAAATAATCAAAAAACACTCTTTGATTGTTGATTGTAGTAGACCATCCGCTATCTTCCCTTGTAAACTTTAGGTTTTTATATTTTAATGTGGTGTCTTGGCTTCCAAAACCATAAAAAATAACACCAAAAACTGAAGATATCATAATAAATG
>JBDRQV010000073.1:0-11437 GCA_043826105.1 Nanobdellota archaeon
GTCAAGATATTTTCCACCTGTCTTTAAAATCCTTAATCTGGTTGCGTCATCAACACTCCTCTCAAACCTGTTCAAAGCTTGTACTGCGTCTAATCCTTCTTCCTGTGACAGAACTCTTACTGCTTTTGCTACAAATTCATAATCCACACTGTTCTTGATCACCTTTGCAAGCACTTCTGGCTTGAATATCTTATGGATAGATTTGAGCTCTTTTGCAAACTCACTCATCTTTGAGATAAACTCAGCACCTTTTTTACTCCATGATTTTATATCCAACATCTCTTTAGAACTTATCTTCAGAAATTCTCCAAGTTTCTTGAAGTTTCTTAATTTAAGTTTCTCAAAAAATTGGATAAAATTAACGCCTTCTGTCTTTAGGACGACCTTTGCAGTTTTGAATATTCTTTTCATAACAGTTGATCCACCATCTGCTGCAGTTCCAGCCACTGCACCTACAACTGTTACAGCTGTCACATATTTTCCCACCGTGATTCCTGTTCCGACTAATGAGCCACCACAAACTGCACCATCTAAATATCCATATTCATTTTTTCCTGTTACCTTATTGATGACACCAGTTATACAATATAGGACAACATCCCTTGCGTCTGTTATGATATCTACAGGAGGTACAATCGATGCTACCATATCAGTACCCATACATGATACTTGTTCAGCAACATTACCTACTTCACAAGTACCCAGCGCAAATCCAGTCAGATGGTCTCCAACTTCACCTAAGATGTCGATCTGCTCAGGAGGATTAGACATATCATGTATGTATATAGTAGAACTGTCTCTTGGAGAGCCGTAAAGGATATTTTTATCTTCCATTATCCTTCTTAGATTTGATAAACCTGCTTCAAGATCATCACCCGATACTACGATGGAATATTTCTGAGGGCCCCATACATTTCTTTCTATTTCTATAGCTGCTTTGAATGTATCTCCTTCTTTTTTTCCGATATCAAACCAAGGTATACATTTCAAAACATTATTTGTTTCTCTGCTACCTATCAATATGAGGTTACCTGTTTTTAATTCATCATAGCTATCGCAATCCAGATCTTCTGATTCTTTTATGATAACTCTTCCAGGAAAATACCCAAATTCGTCGATGATTGAAGTTTTTAAGTTATTGATCTCAGTAGACAGATCTGGTGTGGTATCCCTTGGTTTTACGATTATTATATCTTCATATTCAGTCGGGTCAAACAACGTATCCAGATCGCCCATGTTTTTCTTGGTCTCTTTGATATACGGCTGATCACTATAGATATATTCTGTTTCTGTATTATTCTTAAACCATGTTTTGAACCAGTTCCAGAAACTTATGTCTGCATAATCCACACGATAGAATGGGACTACATAGTCATCTCCAAGGATTATTATATTCTCGCATGTTTCACATTTTTTTTGTATAAATGAGGCTATGCTCAAGCTATAGTGATTGTTACTCGAAGGAGAAAGTGGATCAGGATTATAGGAACTATATGATGAGAAGGGATGGATTTCACTAATATAATTTTCAAGATAATAGACTATTCCAACTTCTTTTTGTGCCTTATCATATGTTTCTTGTAATAACGAATCAACTCCATCATTATCATTATTAAATCTGTCTAATAATTTTTGTTTATTAGTCAGATATATTGTGTTTGGATTTTTTATTATCCTTACAACTTCTGAGTCACTGCCAGTTATACTGAATGTATATCTTCCTTCTGCTTCATCATCTACTAAGAATCTGCATGTAGTATCTGATCTAATCAAGAAATTGTCTGCACAATCTCCACTTTCTAATAAAAATGCAGCAGAATCATATTCAAAGAATATATTTTCATCTTTATTGTGTATTAATCTAATCTCTAAGATATCTCCAGGTTGTTTGTTTACAATTATCCCATTTTGGGCATCTTCGATCTTTAATTCTGTAAGATAATTGCTTTGTTGGCAAACACTAAATCCATTTATGCATGCTTCTGGAGCCCTGCATGTCCTAATAGGCATCAGATCATAATAACCATCGTTGTCGATGTCTGTACATTTATTGATTGTTTGACCTATGCAGGAATAACGATTTAGGTGACTACATTCATTTTCTTTTTCATTTATCTTACAGGCATATGGGCTTTTATCAAAATCACAATAGTATCCCTCTGCACAGTCAGAGTCAGAATAACATGAATTGCTGATACATTCACCAGCCTCACATCCTATTGAACATCCCCTCCATTTCCATATACTATCTTCAAATGTACAATAATAATCACTGCTCTGTTCGCAGGATGTATGTCCCCAGTCTGGAGAACAAGATGCCCAGCTACCATCATCTAAACATATATATTGGTCTGGCACAGTATCTGGGTCTTCGTCTTCTGCATCTTGATAGCAGCAAGTCTGACCTGGATTATAACAATCTCCATATGAACTTTGACATTGATCATTATCACAAGCTGTCAATGGCACACATTCTCCATCCCTACACCACTCTTCATAAGCACACATATTATTACAGCTGCCGCAATGTCTTGGATCAGAGTTAAGGTCAAAATTCTCATCAAAGAAACCATCACAGTCATCATCTAATTGGTTACATATCTCTGATCTACCGGGGTTTATATCTGCATCGTTGTCATTGCAATCATAGCCGTTGACGCACATAATATCCCTATATCCATCTTTATCAATATCACACGTTGATACAGTTAATGAATTTTCAGAAGTATGTTCAACCTTTGCTATATTTGCATGGAAGTAGAATTCAGGGTCTTGGTAGATATCTGGCTGGTATTTTGCTGTCCATGTAGATATAGCAATCCCATTACTAAAAACAGCAGATTTTGGCTGATTTGTTACAGGATGTTCACATATCCCTTCTGTTGAGTAGTTTGTGTCATTTGTACCTGTAAGGCCAAAGCAGTCATCTTCATATACTTCAAAGTCAACTTTTAATCCATTACAGCCTGCATTACCTTCTATTGTCAATCCAACATCATCTTCATCACGCGCGGTTGTCTCATCCCATGATATGGAAGTTATTGAACAAGGCAGATAACATAAGTTGTTTGCTGCATCCCATAATTCTCCAGCAGCACAACAACCACATTCTAATCCAAAGCAATTAAACAGGAATATTCCTCCTGCACAGTTCTGACTGTAACATTCATTATTGTTTTCACAATTGAATTGGTTATTTTCGCATTTTAGTTTATGTTGTGTTTTATATAAACAATAATCATCATGGCCTAATGATGGAGCATCATAACATTCTGTGAATCCTATAAACGATTTATAGTAACAATCACCTAGATTTATACACTCATCAGGATCACAGAAGTTTAATGCCCCTATTCCACAATCAGTGCAGCTACAGGCCCCTTCATCTATTGTTCCATCACAATCATCGTCTTTATTGTTGCATGTTTCAGCTGCTCCTGGATGGATGCTGTTATCTCCATCATTACAGTCTGTTCCGCTACAAGAACCTATCTTGTTATATCCATCATTATCATCATCTTTACATTCTATCACTGACAGACCGCCTGACGTCTTTGTTTTAGAGCCTATCTGTGCAGTAAAATAATAGCTATTGAAAGGGATCATCCAATCATCTTGGTAAGTAGTTATCCAGCCTTTATTATTGTCCCCGCTTGAATCAGTGATCCCTGTCTTAGAGGTTATGTAATCTGGTGAATCTGGCCAGTAATCATTTTCATATATATTGTAGTATACATATCTGTCAGAATTAAAATTAGAATATACATACATAGTTGCAGTATCGCCTTCTTCAGCTTCAGAAGTTGACCAGTATGCACTGCTGATATCATAGTCTTTACATGCTCCATTGTAACAGTATTTGTCTGATCCACAGGTCGAGTAGTATTCATCAATATAATCTGAGTCACCAGAATCCCACCCACACCAGACATAATAATCATCTTCCATGCAGTCATAGTCGTTAGTCCAATATTTTGTCCAGATATCTTTACTATTTTTGCAATAATATGTCCTGTCTGATTCTCCGTTATTATCATTGCAGTTTTCATCAAGGCTTTGTGTTGCCCAGCAATCAGCAGATCCTTTTGACCCAGAACAATAAGCGTCTTGGTAATATAATTCATTAGTGCTTTTACAATAATAACCATCGTAATCATTACAGTCTTCAGATACTTCAGGCATGCATAACCCCCAAGCACAGTGATCATAGTAGACAAGGGTTTCGCCAAGCCATGTGCAATAATAAGTATCTGTACATCCAGCATCACTTAAACAAAAAGTGTCTTGGGTCTGATAGGAGGCAGTAAAATAATCTATTGGATTGTTTTGAGCATAATTTAATCTTTCCTCTTCGCTACTATTTATGTTTCTTTTGCTTTTATTTACCTCTCTAAATGATCCAGGCATAGAGCTTTGATCTGATATTTCTTGGACATCTATAGAATATAGTTCATAATTATTTTCTGTGAACAATCCTTCGGATAAGTCATTGGAGTATTCCAGAAGGTAAGCTGCAATCAATTTAGTAGGAAAATCTGTAGAAATTAGCTCTATCAGTTTATTATCGCTTATCCATATTATACTATTTCCATTTGCAATTATATATGTGTCTCTAAATGGGATAGTACTGTTCCAGAAATCAGGGTTGTATGAACTATCAAGGAAATACAGTAATGATCTCCTAGATGGAAAGGGGGTTATTTTTGCTAAAGACAAGTTATCTGAGAAATTGTATAATGCTACACTTGTATTTAATGAATCGCTAAATGTACTGTTTATCATGTTGTTATCATGATATATAAATTCGTCAATATCCTCGTTTATAGTCAGGTCAGTGAAGTTTTGACCTGATGTAACATCAAAACTTTCTGATAATGTAGATTCCCCTTTATTGTTGTTAAGGATCAGATTAATGTTATATTTGCCTGTATCTAATGTGTCATAGAAGGTTCCTGTCCATCCCTGGTAATAATTGTGTGTTAGCTTAACTGTTATGATCTCTGATTCTGGCGTTGTTATCTCAATGATAGCCTTACTTGTTTTTTCAGTTTTTAGCCTGAAATCTAGTTTTTCAAAAAGGTTAATAGATTTATTAAAGCTTAACTCTTTTATTTCAGGTAAAGAGCTATAATTGAATGTTAAGTTAATGTCTGTCGTGGGATTTGTCGTATTTGTCTGATTTTCTATGTTAATGGTAATGTTAAGCAGATTAGCTACATCTACAATACCTGAGCCATACATAATGTCTTTGCCTATATCTCCTAAATCAAGAGCTGTTTTTTCTAATAGGTCTTTTATCTCATAATGGTTTAATCCGCTATCTTTTTGTAAGAGCAATGCAGCGACACCAGATATATGGGGTGCAGCCATACTTGTTCCTCTCATAGATATGTACATACCTTCTATGAAGTATGACATTATATCTACGCCAGGTGCAACTATATCTGGTTTTATGTATGTTCCAAAATCCTGGCCAGAGGAAAAACAAGCATAATTATTGTATTTGTCTACAGCACCGACAGTTATCACAGGTTCGTAATTTCCTGGACTAGTCACTCCAGTATAACCTGGACAGTTTCCACATGGGCCACAGTTTCCAGATGCTACTACTACAGTTATACCCTGATCAATTGCAGATTGCAGTGCTTCATAAACAGGGGTGTCTTGATTACTTCCTGAACTTCCTAAACTTAATGAGATTATATCTGCTCCATTGGCTATGGCCCATTCAATCCCTTCTATAATATTTGCTGAGCTTCCTACTCCGCTATCGCTAAGTACCTTAGCATTCATCAAAAGTGCTCCTGGAGCAACACCTTTAAATAGACCATTTCCGGCAATTATTCCAGCTACATGTGTTCCATGTCCTTGCCTGTCGATTGTGTGGTCTTCTCCAGTAAATACTTCAGAAAGTATAACCCTGTTCTGGAAGGCGCTATTTTCATAATCTATTCCAGTGTCAAGAACAGCAACCTTTATTCCAGATCCATTAATGCCTAATTCCCATGCCTTATTGGCTTTTATAGCTGGAACACTTTCATCAAGAAGTATAATATATTCATTGTTTAAATATATTTTTTCTATAGAATCACTTTCAATCAATTCATCTATCTTGTCTGCAGGTATTTCAACTTCAATATAATCTCTTGTTTCAACTTTTGTTTTTCCATTTAATGATAAGATTTTTTCTCTAACTGAGATATCTTTGACCTTCTTCAAATCGTTAAAATAAGGGCCCTGTCTCTGCTTTTTAATAAGGATGCTTATGTCTTTGATCCCCTGATCCAGCTTGTCATATACTGAATTATCTAGCTTTAGGAGTTGTTTAGAAGTTAGTTTAGATGAAGCTTCTGAGAATGATATTGTGCCTAATAAAAGAATGATACCTATAAGTAAAACTAAAGGTATTTTTTTAATTTCAATCCCCCAAGGTTATTATAATTACTCTATACTTTATAAATTTTTCTCGAATAGTCTGCCTAATGAGGTAAGTATACTATTAAAAAAAGAAAGAAATAATTTATCTCTTAGATAGTATGATCGCTGCACCGATAGCGTATGTCAATCCGCCTATCAATATGATCATCACTATGGCTAACAATACTAAATATTCACTTGAGTCTCTGAATGATACTTGTGTTTTACCTGATGTAGCTGTTGAGCTTGCAGGCGTGGTTGTTCCAGGTATAACTTTTACATCAACATTAGTCTCTTCTTGGTCTGCTTGCGGTTCAGATGTTTCTATACAGTCTTCTACATTTAGATATAATGTCTTAGTTTCGCTGTCATCTCCACTGTTGTATTCAGCTTCAATATATATCGGATATATACCTGGTGCAAGATCATCATCGATCCTGAATGTATACATATTTTCATATTCATTGTCATTATCATCGATGTTTTCGTCCAGCTCAAAGCTGTTGCCTTCATCTATGCCTAATTCTGAGCTTGTTATAGTCAGATCGACATCTTCTGTCTTTTGACCTACATTTCTTATGCCTATATCTAAGCTTGCACTTCTGCTGCATCTTAGGTCAGTCGGTGAAAGGTCAGCATTATATATGCTTATAGCGTGCCTATCTTTTTTAACTTCCAGATCTAATACCCATTCTACTTTATGAGTATTGCCATCTTCATCTTCTCCTTCAGCATAGATAACTACTTCATATGTATCTTCGTCAACTTTAGTAGGGATTTCTAATTCAATGGTGATCTTTTCATCTTTGCCGTCTTTTATCTGGTCTATGTCTCCACTATCGTCAATATCATCGCCATCATCTATATCCCTTATTGTTACATCTACTTCAATATTTTCAATATTCATATCGATGTCAAATGTATTTTTTAATTCAATGTCAAATGTTATGATGTCACCAGGTTTGGCTTCTTCACTGATCTTTTCTCCATTGTTAAGGTTTTTATCTGTTTTTGAGCCTACTTTGATATCTAGATCAGATATTGTCAAGTTGCCTGTTGTTCCTAATGATGTTTCTTGGACACTGATAGTCATACTATTCTGTCCTGTCAGGCCGCTGTTATCAGTTACAGTCAATTGGAATGTGTAGGTTCCTGTCTGCGTAGGTGTAAATGTAACCTGTGGTGTGGTTGTGCTTGATAATGTTACTGATGTACCAGCTGTCTGTGTCCATAGATAAGAGACTATGGTGCCATCGTTATCTGTAGATCCTGAACCGTCTAAAGTGACTAATGTATTTGGCTTTATTGTCGAAGGTGATGATGTAACACGTGCTGTTGGAGCATTTGTTACTGGAGGTACTGCTATTGTCCCTACCCTAAAGCTTGAGGATACGGTTGTGTTGAACACTACTTCTCCATTAGTTGTAGGTGGTGGTGTTCTTGATTCTATAAAGCAATACAATCCCATGCATTCATTTTCTGTGATCAATGTTGGATCTGTTGTAAATCCATCTGTTGTAAATATCTTAGGCTCTTCATTATAGGATAATCCATACATAGTTATCTTTACAGGAACGGCAAATATGCTTGTTGAGTCAAATGCTGCTATTCCTGTTGTTGCATTGATGAAACTATCTATAAAGACTATATTTGTCATGTCTAATGGCCTTAAAAATTCAATCTTTACTTTACCAGGCATGTTTAATGTTAAGGTAACATTCTGTAATTGAGTAGCATTTAATGTGCTCAAAACAGGTGTTGTTGAGAATATCTCTGTCTGAGGATAATCTGCTGCTTTTATTGTCCATTGATGGGTTTCTTTATAACCATCCATAGCTTCAATCTCAAGCTTTACTATCCTTGTTTTTAGGCCGTCTTTGTATTCTGGATCATATGTATATGTATCTGTGCCTGTAGCAACAGTATGCGAACCTGTTTCGTTCAATATTTTCCATGTTCTTGATTTTATGTTAAATCCAGCAGGTATGTTTACATTGAATGTCTGACTAGCTGAATTTGATAAGTATATCTTTTCTTCAGTTGGTGTGTAAGCTATGCCACATGCCTGAACAGTGATATCTACATAATCTGTATCTTGGGTATAATCAGATTCTGCTGTAAGCAATAATCTATAGCTTCCAGCTGGTTTATCTTTTGTTATATTGATCGGTATGGTGAATGTTGCGGAGTCGCCTTTTGCTATTGATATGTAATCTGTATTCTTGTCTATATCTAATGTAGCATTTTGAACTTTAACCCTTACATTCTCATTTACACTTACAAAGTTAACATTCTTTACAGTTGCAGTTACAACTATGCTCCTATCGCATTGGACAGTAGGTTTGTCAATAGCTGAACTTGTGACGACAATCTGATGGCTGTCTGACTGTACCTTGATTGTAGCTAAGAATGTGTCTTCAATATCCAGATCTTGCTCATTTTTAGCTGTTGTCTTGATTATCAGATTATAGTTTCCTGCTGCAGTCTCACTTATCTTACCCATCACAATATCTTTTGTTATGTTCTGTCCTATCCCTATCTCATTAACTCCGTCCATTCCGGTAAGGTCGCTTCCTGCAACATTTTGTAATGTTGAGTTAATAACAACGCCATATATCTTTCCATTGTTGAATTTGTTATCTATTTTTATCTGTAATGTCACGATGTCGCCTGGGCTGACCCTATGCAGTCCATTTTCTGTAAGGTCTTCAAAGTTGCCATTGTTGACTTTTATCTTAACGTTACTTATATCCATAGGCTTTATAACATTGATCGTAAAATTATCTTCGTCAGATTTAGTCAAGTCTTTTGTTTCAGCAGCATTTATCTTTATCAATCTTGCACCTATGTCTGATAAAGCAGGTGTCCAGTTGAACAGCCCTGAATTATTTATGGACATATCTCCTGTCTGACCTTGTGTTATGCTGTACGTTAAAGCGTCATTTTCTTCATCAGCTGAGGTTATTGTAAATTGATATTTCTCTAATGCTGGAATTGTTACATCTGCTATCGGATTGATCACTGGTGCATCGTCTACGCTTAGTACCTCTATATTGAATAATTGTGAGTCTTCTGCATCACTATCATCTTTTACAGTACAATTTACTGTGTGATTTCCAACATCAGTGTTTACTGGAGTCCATGTTATGTTTGCTGTGTTATTGTTTATCTTATTAACATTTAAAGCAGCTAAGTCACATGTAAATGATAATACTTCGTTAGCGTCAACATCTGTTGCACTTATTGTAAACTGCATCAATTCATCTTCGTTAGTTGTCTTGTTTACGATATTGCCTAACACAGGTGCATCGTTTCTGTCTGATACAGTTATGTTAAATGCTTCATATGCACATTTTGGCTCTTGGTCGCATACTGAGATGTTTATGAAATATGAGTTTCCAACCTGGTCATTTGTAGGTGTCCAGTTGTTGATATGTCCTGATTGATTTATCTCTAGAGGTAATCCTGCTGTTTCTACAAATGAATAAACCAATAGATCATTTTCAGCGTCTGTAACTGTGACATCTTCTGTAAAGTTCATTCCCTGGGGAAAGTCCTTGTTACCGATAGCTGTTATTACTGGAGCATCATTTTCTCCTGTAATTGTTATAGTAACCGGATTGCTTTGTGTTGTGTTTACAGAATCTATTGCTGTGAAGTTGATTATGTTGGTTCCAACATAATCTTTTGTTAATGTTATGTTAACTAGTCCAGTTGTCTGATAAGTATTGAAATTAAGACCTGTTAAGTTTCCAACAACACCATATGTTAGGGTGTCGTTATTATTATCTTTGAAATAATCATTTAGGTCTAATATGTCATAATAACTATCTTCAGCAATTGTTATCGGTGATGGTATTGCTAAGAAGTTATCTGGTTCGCAATTTTCAATTGTCAATGGTACAGTTTTTTGCACATAGTTGCCATCATAATAAACAGCTTTTACTAATATATTGTATGTTCCAGCTGTTTTTTGGTCAGTATTGATGTTGAATGTATATGTTTCTGTTTGGCTAGGAGCTAGTGCTTTTGAATCATCATATTGCGAAAGCCCTAATGCAGCTTGTGTTATGCTTACATTTACCAGGTTTTGATTAAGAGTACCTATGTTAGATACATTTATTGTTATAGGTGTCAAAGCCTGACATCTTATGCTGTTTTCTAATGTAACATTGCTTATAACTACATCATCCATATCCTGTGTTACATCTATGTTATAAGTAAAATTACTATATCTTCTATCATTATCATTATGGTCAAATCCTTCTGTTTCAATCAAAACTGCATATGTTCCGTTTGTAGTATCGTAAGGTACTTGGAATGAAAGTATATCAGTCTGTGTTTCACCAGGGCTTAATATGCCTACATCAGATGTTTTGATCCCAGATAAGCTTGTCAGTTCGATCATGACATTATCTATACTTACAGTGCCTTCATTTTTCACTGTGATTGTAGTTGTTATCATATCTCCAGGCTTGACAGTCTGAGAGTTTACAACAACATTTGTTATGTTTAATGTGCTATATACAAATACATCTGCTGTTTTAGTATCTTGAGTATTGTTTCCGTCTGTTACGGCAAATGTTACTTCATATAATCCATAATAATTATGGTCTGGTATCCACTCAAATAAACCAGAGGTTGCATTTATCTTCATATTGCCAATCTGGCCTTGTGTTATACTGTATGTAAATTCTTCATTATCAATATCAGATCCAACTAACTGGATTGTTAACTTATTGTTTTGTGTTATGGTTGAGTTTGTTATATTTTGTAATACAGGAGCATCGTTTTGAGGATCAACAGTTACAGTTATATTTGTGCTGTTGCTCTTTCCTTCGTTATCTGTTGCTGTCAATGTGATGTTTCTTGCGCCATGCCAGTCTTTGTCTGCTGTAATGTTCAATAATCCATTGTCTAGTATTGTCAGGATCAGGTTTTGAGCTCCATCTGTGCTCCATGTGACATTATTTCCATCTTCTTCATCTTGTACATGTTCTGTTAGGTTTATGCTTGTATC
>JBDRQV010000074.1:0-3004 GCA_043826105.1 Nanobdellota archaeon
TGATAAACATGACCTGATCCATAAGGGAGTTGGCTGGATGTTAAGAGAAATCGGAAAAAGAGTTTCCCAAAAAAAGGAAGAGGAATTCTTGAAAAAATACTATAGGCAAATGCCGAGGACTATGTTAAGGTATGCTATCGAAAGGTTTGATGAAGATAAAAGAAGATTTTACATGAAAAAATGAACAAAAAACAAAAGATTCAGAAGATAATTCCCATATTGAAGAAAAATTATGGAAATACTATGTTAGCTTCGCTTTCTAACTTAGATTCTTTTAAGATTTTAATCGCTACTATCCTTTCTGCCAGGTCTAAAGATGAACAGACAGAACCGATTGCAAAAGAGCTTTTCAAACATTACAAAACACCAAAACAGTTAGCAAACGCAAAAAAGAAAGATGTTGAAAAGATAATAAAAAAGATAGGTTTTTATCATCAGAAAGCTAAGTACATCATTGAAACATCTAAGCTGATATTGGATGAGTTTGATGGAAAAGTTCCAAATGACTATGAAAGATTGATGAGGTGTCCTGGTGTTGGAAGGAAAGTTGCTGGATGTGTACTGGTCTATGCTTTTGGCATTGCAGCTATACCTGTCGATACACATGTCCATAAATTGAGCAATAGGATCGGATTGGTAAATACAAAAGATCCAGAAAAAACAGAGATTGAATTACTAAAAATAGTTCCAAAAAAACAATGGTTTTTGGTAAATGACATACTGGTCAATCATGGAAAGAATATATGTACCCCCATATCCCCTTATTGCAGCAAGTGTACTATAAAAAAGTATTGTAGTCGTGTTGGAGTCCTAAAAAGCAGATAAACGAAAGATTAATAAAGCAGTGTGTTGAGCAGGAGCTAGGTGAAAAAATTGATGAAAAAGAGATTGATCATAATTCTGTTGATTGTATTGTCATTATTTCTAATTTCTTGTTCAAAAGAGTGTCCTGATTGTGTATGTGGTGATTGCCCTAGTCTGGATTGTGATGAATGTCCACTTAATACAGAAATAGTTTATCAAAATGTTACAAACACAAAGTATGTGTGTGAAGATGGAAGAGTATATGATGATAAAGAAAGCTGTTTTTATACTGCGCCATCTGAAATAAAACTAGTAAAGACAAATGAAAAAGGTACAGGCATATTGGAAAGTTCTCTTGTGTCTTCTTGCATATTCAGTAGAGAAGGAGGCAGCATATACTTCAAGAGAGGTAAAATATCTAAAACAGTGGATTATGAGATCAAGGAAGGTAATGGCAACTATAGCAGCGTATATAATATGCCTGGAACTTATGAAGGGATTGTTTATTTTGCTGTTTGTTCCAGTTGTTATTATGGCGACTTCACTGTAAAGCCCGATAAGATCTATGTTTTAAGAATGAGATTTGATACGTATGATGGAAAAGTCGAGTATTCCAACGAGTATATTATAGATACTACAGAAAACAGCGATTTTATGAAGGATGTCTGCCCTAAATAAATGATTAATTTTTTGAGAAATATGTTGCTCTTGACATTTTTAAGAGGTCATATTTAACAAATTTTCTTATCCTTTGATATGTTTTCCATATCCTTTCAATTGAACCAATATCATGGGCTTCTTTTAGCTCATCAGGAGTCAGTTCTTCTGGCGCTCTTCTTTCCTTGCTCCTTAGAAGATATTCCCTGTTTAATCTGCAGAAGTATTTGAAAAATGGTTTTACTATCTTTGATCTGATCCCTTGATTTGGATCATAGACTATAGCCACTGCAAAATCCAGAATTGCTGCTGAACCGTCTGGTCTTACCAGTATGCCTTCACCATCACCAAAGTCAATATCAGCCACACCCCTTTCATGCACTTTGTTTAATAATGCCTCCAGCTTATCAAAATATCTTTCAGGGGTCTTTTTTACTTCTAATAACATTTTTCCATCTATATATTGATAGATAAAAGATGTTGGCGAGTCCTGTTCTATCACTTGTGGGATTCCATCTATGCCTTTTAACCTATCTAGAATCTTTATTTCTCTTTCACATAACCTCTCTGCTAAAGAATCTAAGTTTATGCCCATTATTTTCATAGGTTTGACTTCTTTCCTTATATATTGGATATCATCCCTTACAAATCTTTGTATCAAAACTTCTGGATCTTCGTAAAATCTTTCTGCCATAATCTTCAAGAACATATAATCAAATAAAAAGCTTACGTAAATATATAAAATAGAAAAAAGGTTAGAAAGGTAATAGCGGGGAGTGGATTTGAACCACCGACCTGTGGGTTATGAGCCCACCGGGCACTCCTGTCTGCCCTACCCCGCTTTATATACCAAAGAAAATTAAAGCTATTTATAAAACTAACGAATTTACTCTAGAATTCTATAGAATGCATCAAAAAGAGGAGTGTCAGTAGTTATCTGATAAAAACTCATATTCAATGCGTTGCACTCATCCTCTATCTGTGAAGAATGCTCTGTCAACATTTCCTGATATTTTGTCCTTAATTTTCTGCTTATATATGTATTTAGTTTTTGTCCTGTTTCGCTATCCTTCAGATTATAATCTCCTGTAAATCCGAGTTCTTTTTCCACTGGATCCAAAACCTGGATTATCTTGATCTCGTGATTACCTAACAGACGCAAAGCTTCTTTTATCTCCTCAATCGGAAAAAGAAAATCTGATATCAATATCAATAAAGCTCTGCTGCCTATATAATCCTTATATTGGAATAAAGAGTCCCTAAGCTTAGAAGCACCTTTTGTCTTTAGATCATTGAGGTAGCTTATCATGCTCATAAGCTGAGCCATGCCTCTCCTTGGCTGAAATACTTCCACATTCTCTGAAAAGGTCGAAAACTGAAACTTATCATTCTCCTTCAATGATAGATATGCAAATCCTGTGCCGATCATGGCAGCATAATCGAATTTTGAGATAGACTTACCAAAATTCATACTGTTGGAAGCGTCCATGATTATATGAGTTGTAAGGTTTCTCTCTTCTTCGAATGTTTTTATGTAAAGGTC
>JBDRQV010000075.1:0-7158 GCA_043826105.1 Nanobdellota archaeon
CGATGTGACTCGTGCACCAATCTTTTTTAATAATCTTTTTAATTCTGCTCCTCTAATGTTTAGCTGCTTAAATCCTTTGCTTAATCTCATCCAGAGAAGAAAGTAATTATTTGTTTATAAATATATCACTTTTTAGTAGTATTAAATTTTCTTAACCATATATGGGCCGTCTTTTTTATAGCCTAGTTTCCTGAAATATTGTCTTGCACCTATACCTGATATCACAACCATCTTGTCTTTATAATATGTTTTTGCAGTCTGTTCTGCTCTTTGCATCAATGCTTTTCCAATGCCTTTATGTTGGACCTTGCCTTTTTTGCCTATCTGTACAGCTTCACCATATACATGGAGTTCTCTTATCAAAGCAGAGTCTTTACCAACTTCCTGTCTTAATGATTGTGACGGAAACCTTAACCTTACAAAACCCAAGATAATATTATTTTGCAGGTCTTCAGCTGAGATAAAAAATTCGTTTCCACCTGATGCAGAGTAATATCTTTCTACAATCTCTACTTTTTCTGGAAATTTATTTAGTTTTGGCTCTCTGCACCTTATACATCTGCATTTTATCTTCTTATCTTTCATCTCTTTTTCAACATACTGCCTCAGGTTTGTCTTGTCGACGCCAGCTTCTGTCATAAAAGTAGGTATATCTCTTTGGACACGCATTATCCGAACATATTCTGGAACAAATTGCTTGAATTCTGCAATCAAGGAAGCAGCTTTTTTTGTTGTTATAGGCTTAAACTTTTTCTTTTTCCACATATTGTAGAGTCTTGTTCCTTTTAATACCATGCAAGGATAGAGCTTAAGCATATCTGGCTTGAAGTCATCATACATGAACAATGCAGTCAGAGCATAAAGATCTTGTTTTTCTTTTACACCTGGCAGGCCAATCATCATATGGTAGTTTATCTTAAATCCAAGGTCTTTCAGGGTTTTTGTCGCTTTTATACTATCTTTAACTGTATGACCTCTTTTTATGTTCTTTAGGATATCATCGTAGATAGTCTGGATCCCTAATTCAACTTTGGTGCATCCAAGCCTTAGCATCTCGTTGGCATGCTTTAAAGTGGCATAATCTGGTCTCGTCTCTATGACTAAAGAGACGCATCTGATATCTGATATTTCATTTATCTCCTGTTCTTTTATCAATGGCCTTATGTTTTTATCTCTTAATGCAGATAATCTTTTTTGGATAATTATAGTTCTTTTTTCATCATAGATATCTCCTGGAAGTTCAAAAAATTCTTTGAATTTCTTTATATCTAATTCATTTTTCTTGAAAAAAAGTTTTGAGAAGTCATTCATGGCCTTAAATGCAGATCTTACAAAGTTTTCTTGATATTTTTTTGGGAATGAAGGGAATGTGCCTCCCATTATTATCACTTCCAGCTTATCTGGAATATGGCCTTGGACTATGTATTGCTCTAATCTGTTCATAACCTGCAGATAAGGGTCATAGTTGTTCCTTATGGCTCTTCTTGTAGCTGGTTCTTTTCCAGTGTAGCTTTGAGGAACATCTCCAAAATTGCTTTTAGGTCCACCAGGGCACATTATACAAGGTCCAACACCCTTTTTAGCATGAGGACAAGGGAATGGTTTTGTCATTATTGCACAGACAGCGACACCAGAGATGGTTCTAGTGGGTTTTGTCAATAGGTATTTCTTAATTTTAGGGATATCTTTTAACGGAGAGTTTAGTAATATTTCAATATCAGTAGGAATTCTTTTTAGTTTATTGTGTTTAGCTATCTTAGCTTTTAATTTAGACAGCTTTAGCTTATCTGGCTTTTCTTTTTTTATTATCTTTATGATTTCTTCTGTAAATGCCTTCATAATGGTAGAAATTTGTTTAGTAGTTTATAAAGTTATTTTCTTTTAGTTTATTAATCTTTCATAATCATCTAAATATTATCTGTGCTATCAAAAAAAACAGATATATTCCCATCAATACTACTCCATTCTTCCATGTCACTTTTTCCTGTTCCATGAGGAATAGAGTATATGTGATACCTGCGACCATTATTATCATAGCTATCCACAATAAGTTTTTATCTACTGTAAATGGATTTATCAATGCAGTTATGCCAAGGACCAATGCTGAATTGGCAACCAGGCTGCCAAACACATTGCCGAATGCCAGGCTATGATGTTGTGTTGCAAAACTTCTTAGCTGGACAGTCAGTTCAGGCATAGATGCACCTATTCCAATAACTATCAATCCGATGAAATAGGGCGGTATATCCAACAGATCAGATATTGTTATCGATGATGTGATCAATAATCTTCCTGATATCAGGAGTGCTGATAATGCAAGCAGGAATATTATCCCTTCTTTGTATATATTTTTTATCTTGACATCTTCTTTCATCTTTCCAAGGATACCTTCTTTACGCCATAATCTGGTTATGTATATTGCAAAAGCACATAGCAATATAATGCCATCTATCCTTGATAAATTCCCATCAAGCACAAGCAACAATGGGAGCGTTATTATTATGAGTGTTATTACGGGGGCAACCCCTAGCGTATTCTCTGCTGTCTTTAGCTTTTTTCCAACTATCAATAATAATCCTAATAGGGGTATCTTAAATAGATTAGAACCAAAGATTGTTCCGAAAACAATTCCTCCTTCGCCAAGCATCGCACCGTTTAATGAAGCGACCAATTCGGGAAGGGCTGTGGCTATACTGACCACTATAAATCCGATCAGGTAATCACTTATGCCCAGCCTTTTTGCATAATTTGAGATACCGTAGACAAGCATATCTGCAGCTTTGGATAATATCACTATGCTTATCAGCGCTACAGCTATATAGAATACCAATGGGTCAATCACAGACAGCTGTTCAACTATAGTGTTTATCATTTTTCAAAAGCTTTCATCTTATTACTTATCCTGGTCTTGATGTCTTTTTCTTCTAACATAGCCTCGATTCCACTTTCTTTCTTGGCACTTTCAATTATTGAGCTTAGTTGTGAAAGTGCCTTTTCAATTATGTAATTATTCCATCCTTCGTAAAGGAGTTTGCTTTTTATCTGCTCTTGTGAAAATCCCTGCTGTAACTCTCTTCTTATATAGTCTGTCAATCTTATCAATGATAAGTTCTCGATATCTTTTGATCTTTTTTCTTCTTCACCAGCTTTTTGAGATCTTACTTTTTCAAATCCTAAAAACCCAAGCAAACCTGTAAGGATAAAAACTGCGACTATGAATATTATATTCTTTGCAGAAGTAGGTTCTGGGCTTAATCTTTCTGTTTGTGCGGGATCCCATATTATACCTGAACTATCTCTCGTCTGACCAACGTTCAAACCCTGTTCAGCTATATTATAGATGCATGTTTTTTCTTCAGGCGGCTTTCGTTCTGTAGTACCGCACTTCTTTATATCATTACATATTCTTGTCTGCTTTTTAGATGAGGGGCATTCTTCTGGTGCCCAGTTAGAGCATGTCCATGATTCTACACATATTGGCTGTACAGGAACACCCCTTACTGTTATGGTTACATTATTACTTTTTTTGATCAAATTTCCATCGTCTGCAATAAATCTGATTATTTCTGTACCGACCCAATTTTGTTTTGGGTAGAATAGGGGTATATTGCTTGTTTTATTGATTACGATCACTATGTTTTCATTACCTTCAAAACTGAACTCTAAATTATTGTTTTCAGGATCTCTAAAATAATTATCAAGGTCAAATGTTTCTGTCAGATTATTATTTATTGTCAATGATTGATCAGGTATGTTTTGTAATAGTATTGGGTAGGTGTTTCTTTCTATTACTGAAATGCTCCATTGGTGGCTTTCATTAAATCTGCCGTCGCTTATCATTAATTTTAGGATATGGCTTTCTGTAGAGTTAGGTGTAAACTCATATGTTGCAGAGGTTGTCCAGTTTTTATCATCTAATTTCCAATAATTATATAGGGTATCATTATCTGGGTCTTGGCTTAGATGGTCAAAATTAATTGTTTCACCTACCATAACCAATAAGCTATCTCCATCTGGCTCTACGTCTATTATCTCAGGAGGTCGATTATTTTGGTTTTCTTCTTTTTTAGATTCAATATGGATAGTGATGTTTGATGATAGGCCTGCAGGGTCAGTCACTTTTAGGAGCACATAATCATCGCCTGTCCAGTTTGTCGGGTAAGGCACTATGGTTATGTTGGTTTCTTCTATGTCTATCAGAACATTATCTTTTTGGTAGAAATTGAATTCAAGATTGCTTATTGGATCGTTAGAATCGTATATGTAGTCTGCAAGATTGATCTTCTTGCTTCCATAGACAGTAATGTTTGATAGTTGGGTTGAGATTATGGGTGAGAATAGATTTTCATCAACTTCTATCTTCATGATCACATAAGATTCATAACTATAATTAGCCATCACTATCCCATTAATACTTGTTATGCTTGTTGCTGTGGTTTCATTTGATTCAAACACATACATTGATCTGTCATATCTCCATACAGAACTAGGGATATTAAAAGTCTGCAAGAATTTATTATCAGCTTCCTGGACAGTGCTTACATTTCCAGGTTTAAGATCATCTTCAGTTATTGAATCTATAATTGTCTGATTTATCCTAGATTGATCCAGGCTGTTGATATAATCTTCAGTAAAATTTCCATGTATTGCAGCGAATAATGTCATATCACTGAAGAAAAAGTCATCTATCTTTAGATAGATCATCTGAAATAATTCTTCATCACCTATCAGTTTGTATGCTGAGTATACTGTACAGTTTTTATCTGCATATATAGTTATATTGTCAGAGTTTTCATAAAAAGTAGATTCCCATAAAACAGTAATTGATTCATTTGTACAGTCAATAGGTAATGCTGAGGCATATGTAAATCCGATCATATTGTCTAGTGTTGTTGTTGAATTTTCCAAAAGATAAAAGAATCCTATGTAGCTGGCTACTGTAAGCACCATAAACAGTGCGATTCCAATTATGTGATGGTATGCTTTTCTATTCATCCTGCAACATATATCTGTAATTCATCAAATTCTTCTTTTGTTTCCAGATCAAAAAGTTCGTTTTCAAATTTTTTTATTTTTTTTATTTTTACCACCTCAAATCTTTTCATCAATTGTTTTCTTATCCCTTTCCAACTTTACATACCATTTATTGGCGCTGGGATCATATGCAAATATCACATTATGCTTCTTTGATTTGTCAATAGCGAATAGAAGGGGCATAGGTATAGTAGTCTCAAAACTACTTCCTCTTTGATATAGTTTTCTTCTGAATTCAACAGCCATTTTGGAAAATACTTATTTTTCTACTTAAAATAGTATTAATATTTATACTTATATTTAAAAGTTATGGTTTTGTTCAGAGAGAATCTATTAAGAAGAGGATTTAGAACAATTACCAAAACTATATAAACAAGGATTTATTCTATATTACATCATGATAAAAGCAATCCTATTTGATCTGGATAATACGTTGATAGATTTCATGAGGATGAAGAAGTTAAGCTGTGAAGCTGCCGTCGATTCTATGATAGATGCAGGATTGGATATAACTAAAAAAGCAGCTTTGAAGTTAATCTTTGAACTGTATGACCAGTATGGCCTAGAGGATCAGAAGGTTTTTCAGAAATTCTTAATAAAGATCAAGGGCAAGGTAGATTATAGGATATTGGCATATGGCATAGTGGCTTACAGGAGGATAAGGGAAGGTTTTTTAGAACCTTATCCACATACACATTATACTTTGTTGAAATTAAAGAGCAGAGGCTTAAAATTGGGTATTGTTACAGATGCTCCTAAGCTGAAAGCTTGGTTAAGGTTGGCTGCTTTGAAAATAAGTGATTTTTTTGATGTTATTGTAACATATGAGGACACTAAAAAACTTAAGCCACATCATCTGCCTTTTAAAGTTGCTTTAAACAGGCTTGATCTTAATCCTGATGAATGTTTGATGGTAGGTGATATGCCTGAAAGAGATATACACGGAGCTAAGAAGATAGGTATGACAACCTGTTTTGCCAGTTATGGCAACCCTAAGATAAAGAAAAGCGGTGCTGATTTTGTAATTAAGGACATAAAAGACCTTTTGAAGATTGTTTCTTCTTAGTAATCACAATTTACTTAAAAATTATACAAATATTTATATAGTAATGAGGCTAAAACGCCTTTAAAAGGATATTTTTAATCCAAAATAGGGGGTTATAACATGGTAGAAGGAAGATGTATGAAATGTCAAAAGCAAGTTGAAATCAAGGATGGAAAAGAGACCACGATGAAGAACGGCATGAAAGCTATGAAAGGTGTCTGTCCTAAGTGCGGTACTAAAGTGTTTAGAATCCTTGGAAAAGCTTAATTTTTTCTTTTTTCTTTTTCTAAATCATTATGAAGCAAAAAGATAAGCCTAGGTTGACAGAAGCAAGAAATAGGCGAAAGGCTGTTTATAAATATTATCCGATAGAAGGGGATAAGCTCCATAAGTTCTCTGTTCCAGCAGGCAGATGTTATAAATGCGGCAAGATTACAGATGCTTATTGTGATAAATGCCATAAATGGATCTGTGAGAACCATATAGTCAAAGGCAAAGAAGAAGGGGAATGTTATTGTAATAATTGTATAATTGAATAAGCTTTTTAAATCAGTATCTACTTTCCTCTTAATTCTATGGGTCCGGAAGAACTTTCAATGCAAGTTGAAGATGCATTTAATCTTATTTCCAATCAATTCAAAGGTCCTCATTATTCGGGATTAGAGGTTATACATGAGAATGATTTTTTATCTTTACACCCCCCTCAGTTTATTAGACCAGGGGGCGAAGTAGGGATTAAACCCAATGGAGAAGGGATCATACCTTATGAATTAAGGGGTTTTGAAAATTCAGCTTTTTATATGGCTAATTATACTCTTGATACTGATCCTACGAAGTATTTTAGTAAAATGCTGGTTGTTGGTGCTGATGATGGTAATGTAGTCGTTATATATTCTACTAATCTGGAATTAGTGCCTGCTGAGTCTAGGTCTATTGTAGATTGGAGTGGACCTCACGATAAAGTCTTTTAGTTTTTAATATATTTAACAAAAGTTTTATAAATATTAACAATATTGTAAATAATTGGGGGTTAAATTGTGGAATAAATGTGATAGCTGTGGAAAGCAGATAGAATCAGC